>CALFKA010000185.1 GCA_937880545.1 uncultured Clostridia bacterium
ATTCACTGTCTTACATGAGCCGAAGGGAATTTACACCACTTATTGGACTTGACTTTCAAATTCGAGCAGGTAGATAATTAGAAAAATCTCGGAGAACATTCAGCAATTTCTTAGAATTATTATATCAGGGAAATGGTACGGTTAATATAAATCAACGACGAAAGTTCGTCGCCATAGTCGCAAAAATATAAAAAAGATAGTGATTATCACTGCTTTTTCTTACTTTTCACTTATTTTCTCTGGCATCCAAAATGCTACATATTTGCTCGACGGTATCTACATACTTTTTTAGGAGGTAGAAAATGAAATACCTGATTTTCGGAGCGGGACTACAGGGACGAATTGTAGGCTATGACATCTTGAACTTTGAAGAAGGGGCGGAGGTTATCTATGCTGATGTATTGCAAGAAAACCTCGATACGGCAAAGACTATCGTCGGCGAGAACCGAGTCCGATTTGAAAATGTGGACATCAGCGATGAAGAAGCAAGTGTGAAGCTGATGAATGAATCGGACGTTGTCATCATCTGTCTGCCTCACGACCTGACTACGACGACAAAAGTGTACAACTGCTTGGCTCAGGCAAAGGGAAAGAAAGCCGTTTTCTCTGATTACTGGATGTGGGATAAACATCACGAATTTGACGACGCTCTAAAAACCGCAAAGGTTCTTGCCGTTCCGGGATTGGGGATTGCGCCCGGTTTTGCTAATATCTGTGTCGGCCAACTGGATCATGAGTTCGATCAACTGGAAGAAGCCATCATCTATGTCGGTGGGCTGCCTGTTGAGCGGGGAGTCTGTCCTTTTGATTACATGGAACTCTTCAACCTTGAGGCCATGCTCGACATGTATATTACTCCGGCGACTGTCTTTGAAGATGGTGCCCCAACCAAAAAACCGATACTGACGCCGTTTGACCACCTAATTATCCCCGGACATGGAATGGCGGAGGTGTTCTGGACCGACGGCCTGTGCAGTCTGGAGAAGACGATGGCAGGCAAGGGGATTAAGAAGATGGCAGAGACAACCCTTCGCTGGCCCGGCCATCTGGCGCAGATGAAGGTGCTCAATGATTTAGGGTTCTTTGACACAGAACCTGTCGATGTCTATGGAGTGGAAGTGCGCCCCAAAGACGTTTCCGAAAAGATCTTCCAGAAACTGTGGGCGAAAAAGCCCGGCGTGAGAGATCTGACCTACTTAAAGGTAGTGGGAAAAGGCAGAAGAAACGGAGAGTTCGTGGAGAAGTACTATGAGCTCAAGGGGTACAGTGACGAGGAAAAAGGGATTACGTCCATGGAAATCACTACCGCTTACCCGATATCGATAGCCGCGATCATACTGGCTAAAGATGAGCACGAGGTCTATGGCGTGGTAGATCCCGAAATCTATTTCATTGGCGATAGATTCAAAGAGATGGTTGAACAGCTCGGAAGACGCGATTTGAACGTTTACTCCGGATAACAGTATGGATTCGCTCCATACTGCCTCCGCCTACCAACGGTTTGATCATGATCGTTATAGTATTTAATGGAGGATGTAGAGATGCTGTTTCTAAAGTTAAGCCCTGTGTTTCTGGTTGTTATACTGATGGGAATATCCAATATTCCTCAGCTGGTTGAGATTTTTGGCATCCAACTCGACCTGAGTATTGTCGCATTCCTGGCTGTTGTCTGGGCGGCAATCATCTCAATGATTACGATGAAGAAGAATATCAATCAGGTGATTGAAGACGGACTTAAAGCAGTGCGAGAAGCCGTTCTCGTCTACTTTATTCTGATGCTTGCCTACGCTATCGGTGAGGTTTTCATGTACTCAGGGGTAGGAGCTTCCTTGGTCCAAGCATTTTTGAAACTGGGAATCTCAGGGAGGACCGTTGCCCTTGTGTCTCTCTTGACGACATCAGTGCTATCTGTAGCCACCGGAACTTCATGGGGAACTTTTGCAGCCTGCGCCCCGATTTTTCTGTGGTTATCGCATATCGTTGGAGGGGATCCGATTATTACAATGGCAGCTATCTGCGGAGGTTCATGTTTCGGGGATAACATCGGATTGATCTCAGACACAACCGTAATAAGCTCTGCCATGCACGACGTGGAAGTTGTACATAGGGTCAGGCATCAGGGCGTCTGGTCATTGATGTGTCTGGTCGCTACTTCTATTGTCTTCTACCTCGTATCCATGCACTTACCGGGAGGAGGGGGAGTGGATGTCACAGGGAGTATTCAGAGCATTCCGCCGGATGTCATGGAAATGCTTTCAGTGGAGCGCCCCGGTGCTGTTGTACTGCTTAATCAGATTCAGTCGGGCGTCTCCTACCTAATGGCCATCCCGTTGTTTGTCGTCATTGGCACAGCGATTGCGGGTGTTCCCACACTGCTTTGTTTATTCCTGGGCCTGTTCTCTAGCTTTATCTTTGGCATGATCACCGGCACCATTTCTTCTTTCTGGAAATTTCTCGACTATGTTCTGACTGGGTTCTCGGATGCCGGATCGTGGGTTATTGTCATTGGACTTTGGATTGTTGCTTTCGGCGGTATTATGCAGGGCATGAAAGCATTTGATCCGATCGCTCACTTCATGGCAAGAATCTCAAAGAGTGTCAAGCAGCTGATGTTCTACAATGGTGTCCTCACTTTGATCGGCACAGCCTCTCTGGCAGACGACATGGCGGAAATTGTGACAATCAGCCCCATCATCCGACAAGTTACGGAGGAGAATGTCGAGGGCGATAAGAAGTCAATGTATACCCTAGCGCTCAGAAACTCTGCCTTCGCAGACGCCATGGCGGTCTTTGGGTCCCAGGTTGTTCCCTGGCATGTCTATATGAGCTATTTCGTAAGCCTCGGTCTTGCCATCTATCCACTCGGAGAATTTACTGCTTTAAAGATTATTGGAAGGCATTACTTTGCCTGGATTGTAGTGGCGAGCATGCTGCTCCTGACACTCACCGGCTTTGACAGATTCATTCCTCTCTTTGCTCTACCAAGAGAGCCACAGGACGTAAGGCTGATCAAGAATAAGAAGCCTCCTCTGAACCCCGACGAGCCGACAGATCCAATTATTGAAGAAGCAGTCACTCCTGCTGATCAGGCAGAATGATTAACAGAAGAACTTGAGGAACAGAGCAGTACTATCTACGTGAGCCGGTGCTTTGTCACCGGCTTTTCTATTTTATTCTCTCAAAGACACATTGACCATCGACATACGTTTTTTCTATCCTGATCTCCTTTAATCGGTGGTTAGGAGTTAGGAAAGGATCTTCTGACACGATTACAAAATTTGCCGTTTTTCCGGGCTCAAGGGTGCCAAATCTGTCTTCGTCTTTCGAGACAAACGCCCCATTGATGGTATGAAGCTTGAGAGCTTCAAGGATGCTCATTCGCTCTTCAGGCAACCATCCGCCGACCGGCTGTCCGCTGAGATCCTGTCTTGTCACCATCACCTGAATAGCATGAAAAGGATTGACGCTCTCAATGGGAAGGTCCGATCCCGCAGAGATATGAATCCCCATATCGTATATCTTCTTATAACAGTAACTGGTGGCGATTCTTTCGCCCACTCTATCCTGCGCCATCTCCCAATCTGAGTGGATGTACATGGGCTGGATAATAGCGTTGCTGCCAGGAAGTTGGAGATATTTTTCAAAGATTTCCTCGCTCATTATCTGACTGTGAATGATAGAAGGGCGAAGCTTTTTCTCTTCAACGTCTCCTTTTAAGGTGAGACAAGAGTCGAGAAACATCTCCACAGCTGCGTCTCCGATCGCATGGATGGTAAGATCAAAGTCATTATCTATGGCTTTTCTGCAGAGAGCGGTCATTTCTTCTTCGCTGTAATACAGGAGACCTTTGGTATTTGGTCTGTCAGAGTAAGGCTTTTTGAGGGCAGCGGACCAGCCACCCAGAGTGCCGTCGCCGAGAAGCTTTAAGGGGCCCATCTTGATTCGTCGATCGCTTTGCCAGGAGGTGAGTCCGAAACTCTTCGCTTCTTCAATCTGTTCTGGTGTCCTTATCCGCATCTGCAGAACAAGGTAGATGGGGAGTTTTCTCTCTGCTTGGAGTTCTGTGTATGCGTCCCAGAGTACTTTCTTATCGGCAACTGAGGTAAAATCTTCGGTGTGAGCGACAGTGATACCATTTTTTAAAAGCTCCCCGATAGAGAATAAAAGAAGTTCTTTTATCAGCGCTTTGTCTTTTATTTTTGGGATGGTGTTTCCGACCAGACTCATGGCGCTCTCGAGCATGAGTCCGGTGGGATGTCCCTCGTTATCTCTGACGATCTTTCCCCCTGTGGGGTCCGGGGTGTCCCTGTCAATGCCTGAAAGCTCCATAGCCAGTGAATTGGCAACACAGATGGTACTGCATCTTCTGATCAACATGATTGGATGCTTTTTACTGATCAGATCTAACTGTTTTGCGGTCGGGAAATTGCCATCTTCAAACGCCTCCTGATCCCATCCGAAGCCTTCCACCCAATCTCCTTCATGGGGTTTTATCTCATCAATGAACGCTTGAACTTTTTTGATTAACTGTTCGACGCTTCTGACGCCACTGAGTGAGACAAGTCTTTTTTCAAAGAGAGCATAATCTAAAAGATGAAGGTGAGTGTCGATGAATCCCGGAAGGACAGTGGCGCCATGAAGATCTACCAGCTGTGTTTCGCTCTCTTCCAATGAGGAAATGTTATGCTTGTAGACATCCGTAATCTTTCCGTTTCGAGTCACAAGAGTAGAATAGACCGTGTTCTTATTGTCCATCGAATAAAAGACGCCATTGGTAAATATAGTCTTCATGCTCACCTCTTCTCGGAGATCTTGTAGGAAGATGACACTGCCAAGCATAGTTTATCATGGCCAAAGTGATTTCCTGCAGCTACTGATGATATTCTTTTTATGCAACTTTTCAGATATCTACAGTCCGATGATGTTGGCATTAGGTTATAATGTAAAAAAGGATTATTCTGAGGGCTCTGAAGGAAAGAACTTTTTTATTTACTTGAAAGAGGGTTGCCGTATTGACACGTGAAAAGAGCATGGAAAACAGGTTGTTACGATCAGGAAATTTTGTCACTGGAACACTGGACTATGTTCTGGTAGTAGACCGCAATTACCGCATTCTCTATAGCAATCGGTATGACCGGATGATGGCGAAAGAGGGCTTCCGCTTCTTTGCACCGGAGAGTGCCCCGAGTTTTTTTGATATATATCCAGATCTTAAAAGGAGCGAAAGCTCTATTGTTGAGACGATGAATACCGGAAGAATCACGGAAAGGATGAACCAGAAATACCTCGACTGGGAAGGCAATGTGTATTTTACGAACAATATCACCGTTCCCATCATCCGCGACGGCATCATTATCGGAGCGGTTGAACTGGTAAGAGACGCAACCACCGTCGACTCTATCTCGCAAGCAGACAGAGAATCCGATTCCATCAGCACTGTGACAAGGACCAATCCGATGTTCAACTTCGATGATGTCCTTACACAGGACTCGGAGATGCTCGAGATCAAGAGGATGGCAGAATTGTTTTCCACGACTTCGAAACCTACGCTCATTTATGGAGAAACAGGGACGGGAAAAGAATTGCTGGCTCAATCGATGATCGTCAGAAGCGGAGTCCCTCAAAACAAAGTGGTTATCCAGAACTGCGCAGCGGTACCCGTTAACCTGTTGGAAACTACTCTTTTCGGCTCGTTCAAAGGTGCCTTTACAGGGGCAGAAAGAGTGGTGGGCCTGTTTGAACAGGCGGATGGGGGGATCTTGTTTCTCGATGAACTGAACTCTATTCCCTTGTCGGTTCAGGCAAAGCTCTTGCGCGTGCTGCAGGATGGTACGTTCCGTCCGGTCGGGAGTGAAAAAGAAAAGTACACCAGCGTGAAAGTCATCGCCACTGTCAACATTGATCCGGTGCAAGCCATTGATGAGGGCGTGCTGCGAAGTGACTTGTTCTACCGATTTACGGGCAGTCTTTTGAATATTCCGCCTCTCAGGGAGAGAAAGGGAGATATCCTCTTCTATGCAGAGACATTTTTGAAGGAAGCGTGCTCCCTATATAGAAAACCCCTAATGAGTCTCGACAGTGAGCTGCAAGGCTTCTTTATGGACTACGCCTGGCCGGGAAATGTCCGTGAGATAAAACATCTGATTGAGTCGATGGTAAGTCTTTCTTCCAAAGAAGTGCTCAGCATGAAAGATCTACCTGCTTATCTTTATAACAGAGTGACAGGAACCATGAATCTTGAACGCCCACTTCCCCAAGAAGGCCTCCAGGAAGAATCCAGCCTGGGCCTCAATGAATATCTTGAACATGTGGAGAGAGAGTACATTAAGAGAGCTCTCTTACAAGAAGGACAAGCCATTGGCAAGGCGGCAGACCGACTGAATATTCCCCGTCAGACCCTCAGTTACAAGATAAAAAAACTGGGGCTATGACAAATTACTGTCCTTTGAACAAGCAACGAGACAATTATCTGTCTCGATTGTGATTGTTTCCCTGTAAGAAGCCTGTCTTTCAGGCTTTTTTTATTGGCAGGATATTTGCTAATACTCAAATAGGTAAGAGGAGAGATATGAGACTGAAGACGAAGACAATAAAAATCCATGATGTGCAACTGACGGACAGCAGAGAAGGGGAAAAAATCTCACAAGGTGTCCTCTATCTATATGCCCATGACCTAATCACGCATTTGCAACAGGATGAGCGCATCAAGTCCTGTAAACTTGAGCTTGCTAAGCCTGGAGAAAGCGTTCGTATTCTCCCTGTGAAAGATGTGATAGAACCCAGAGCCAAAGAGACGGGAGATTTGTTTCCCGGTGTCGATGGAGAGCTTGGCGAAGCGGGTGAAGGGACCACGATAATTCTCTCAGGCTGCGCTGTCGTGACAACGGGAAGTATTGTGGGGTTTCAAGAAGGTATCATCGACATGAGTGGCCCGCTGACAGACTATACTCCCTTTAGCCATCTGAACAATATCGTATTGATCCTTGAGAAAAACGATGGAGTGGATCCTCATGAGCATGAGGAAGTCGTGCGTGTAGCCGGAATCAAAGCAGCGCATTATATCGGAAAAATAGGTCGGGGCGTGATACCTGAGAATATAGAAGAATTGGAATGGAAGAGTATTCCGGAGAAGGCGATAGAATTTCCTCAACTGCCTAAGGTAGCGTATGTCTACCTGTGTATGGCTCAAGGGCTCCTTCATAATACTTTTTTCTATGGGCAAAATGCGCAGAACATTACACCCGGATTGATTTCGCCGCTGGAAGTGATCGATGGAGCGATTGTCAGCGGTAACTGTGTTTCACCGGGCTCCAAGAATACGACATACCATCATCAAAATAACGCCGTTCTCAAAGAACTATTGAACCAGCACGGAAAAGAGATCAACCTGATGGGTGTGATCCTCTCGCCACTTAGCACCATGCTCGCTCAGAAATACAGAAATGCCGTTCAGGCTGTGAAGATGGCAAAGTTCCTCGGCGCGGAAGGTGCCCTTGTGTCACAGGAGGGATTTGGTAATCCAACAACGGATCTCATGCTCATCTGTCGAGAGCTTGAAGAAAGTGGCATCAAGACCGTCATCATCAGCAATGAGGATGCAGGGGTAGACGGCTATAGTGAATCCTTACCAGACGGCACGAAAGAAGCGGATGCTATCGTCAGTACCGGTAACAGCAATGCCACGATCAGGCTTCCTGCCATGGACAGAGTAATCGGTGACCTGAAGGCGATCGAGAGGGTTACAGGTGGATTTGTCGGATCGATCCAGGAAAACGGCGAACTGCTGGTAGAAGTGCACGGTATTATGGGTGGGCACAATCTGCTCGGAGACACCTACCTGAGTGCGGTGGAGAAGTGAGGAGAAAGCAATGAGGATTATCCACTACCTGAATCAATTTTTCGGGCAACTGGGCGGAGAGGAAATGACGAAGACACCTCCAAGGTACATAGAGGGTCCTGTCGGTCCCGGCCTACTCTTCAATACCCTTCTCAAAGAGGGCACGATTGTTGGCACCGTTATCTGTGGGGACAATTATTATGCTGAGAATATTGAAGAAGCGAGGGATGAGCTTCTTTCGATGATAAGAGAAGCATCTCCTGATCTATTTTTATCAGGTCCTGCCTTCAACGCGGGCCGATACGGCATCGCTTGCGCGGATCTAGCACAGGCAGTGAGAAAAGAACTGTCCATCCCTGTAGTCACAGGACTTTATAAGGAAAATCCCGCTGTGGAGATCTATCGAAAAGAGCTCTACATTGTCAGCTCCGGAAGCTCTGCTGCAGACATGAGGGCAAGCGCGGGAAAAATGGCGGCCGTAGCCGACAAACTCTTGAGGGGAGAGGAGCCGGGTCTTCCCGAAGAAGAGGGCTTGATCCCAATGGGCAAGCGCGTCAATGTCTTCAAAAAAGAAAAGGCGTCGAAACGCGCTGTTTCCATGCTGATCGCCAAACTAAAAGGTGAGCCTTATAAAAGCGAGGTACCTATTCCGGTATATGACTCCGTTACACCGGCTCCTCCGATCAAAAATCTTTCTGAAGCAACCATTGCGCTTCTGACGACAGGTGGCGTTGTTCCGATGGGAAACCCCGACCATCTGCCGGCCGCGACAGCGAAATTCTATAAAAAGTATGATATCCATGACCTCACTCGCTTAGAAAAGGGTCAATTCGAGTCAGTACACGCCGGCTATGACCCCGTCTATGCCAACGAAAACCCCAACCGCGTGGCCCCGCTTGATCTTCTGCGGATGAAAGAAGCAAGCGGTGAGATTAAAAGGCTGTACCCCTACCTAATCACGACGACCGGGAACTCTACTTCTGTAGCAGATGCTACCCGAATGGGGGAAGAGATTGCAGCAGAACTTGTCGCTGCAGGCGTAGACGGGGCGATTCTTACTAGCACATGAGGAACGTGTACACGTTGCGGTGCAACGATCGTAAAAGCCATTGAAAGAGCGGGAATTCCTGCCGCCCATGTGGCTACAGTCACTCCCATTTCTGAGTCGGTGGGTGCCGTTCGCATCATTGGCGCCATTGCCATTCCCTACCCGGTGGGTCAACCGGAAGAGGCAGAAGAAAAAGAAGAGATACTGAGAGAAAACATCATTGATAAAGCATTAGCCGCACTTGTCGCTGATCCTTTATAGAAACAGGAAAAGAAATAGTCATGATTATCGGAATTCCAAAAGAAATTAAGCCAAATGAATACCGGGTAGCAAGCGTGCCCGAGAGCGTGATGAGTTTGGTAACAGATGGCCATACCGTCCTCGTTGAGAAAGATGCCGGAAAAGGGAGCGGGTACTCTGATGAAGAGTATGAAGCGGCGGGCGCCTCGATTACCGGAAAAGAAGAGCTCTTTCGAAAAAGTGAAATGATCTATAAGGTCAAGGAATTCTTTCCTGAAGAGTTTGGCTATTTTCGAGAAGGATTGGTGGTCTTTACGTATATTCATTCCAATGCCTATCCTCAGCAGACAGAGGAGATGCTTAAGAGTCGAATCATCGGCATCGCCTATGAAGATATTGAGGTGGATGGCAAATATCCGCTTCTGAGTCCCATGAGTGAAATCGCCGGAAAGGGTGGATTTCTGGCAGCAAGTCAATTTCTTCAGAGTATCCACGGGGGTTCAGGCCTTCTCCTAATGGATGTTTCGGGACAGAGAAAACCCATCGTGGGGATTATCG
>CALFKA010000186.1 GCA_937880545.1 uncultured Clostridia bacterium
CTGCGTGATAAGATGCATAGTGATCTAAAAGAAAATGATGTCTTCTTCAGCGTAGGCTGCGGAGACGTCAACCGGATCCATGATTTTGTCCGGTTTGATGAGGAGGAAGCATGAAAAAGAAAATGGTCGCTCTGATCCTGAGTTTTCTATTGACTCTGGGACTTCTGAGTGTTGGCGGAATACTTCTGACGGATTATTTTGAACCCAATGAAGTGGAATTCCACCAAGAGGAAATCATCCTCGAAAATGTGACCCTAGACGAGATTACACCGTAAGTCGCTCTTTTGTGATGTTCTTATGAGCGGCGCTCTCTCCTGAGTGAGAGCCCGCTTTTTACTTTTGTCCTTTTAGAAAGGAAGGCGCCATGGAAGATAAAATGAGAGAAATCCTCGAACTTTTCGAGGCCAAGCGCTACAAAGCGATCCGCGAGGCGCTCTACGGAGTGGACGTCCCTCACATGATCGATATGATCGAAGAACTTAAAGACAACGACCGCGTCCTCTTTTTCCGCCTGATCCCCAAGGATTCGGCGGCAGAAGTCTTCGCCGACCTTTCCGGTGAGAACCAACGCATCATTGTCTCGGCTATCAGCGATCCCGAGATCCAGGATATTATGAACGAGCTCTACTTTGACGATAAGATTGACGTCTTAGAGGAACTTCCCGCCAACATGGTCGCCAAGATTTTAAAGGGTACTTCGCACAGTGAACGTCAGCTGATCAACCAGTTCCTCAACTATCCGGTAGACTCTGCCGGAAGCATCATGACGATCGAGTATGTCTCCCTCTCAAGAGACATGACCGTCGGCCAGGCCCTCGATCACATCAAAGAAGTCGGTCTCACCCGCGAGACCATCTACACCTGCTATGTCGTCAGTCACACGAGGGTGCTAGAGGGCATTGTGTCTCTTCGTGAACTGGTGACCCAAGAGCACGATGTGCTCATTGAAGACATCATGGAAGAAGGCGTCGTCTTTGTCTCCACCTGGGATGACCAGGAGGATGTCGCCCGCCTCTTTAAAGACTATGACTTCATGGCTATGCCCGTCGTCGACGGAGAGCACCGTCTGACAGGTATCGTCACAGTCGACGACATCATCGACGTCATCGAAGAAGAGAGCACTGAAGACTTCCAGAAGATGGCGGCTATGACACCGAGTGATACGCCTTACCTTGAGACCAGCTTCTGGATCCTTGCCAAGAACCGTATCACCTGGCTCATCATCCTCATGCTCACCGCCATGATCACCGGACAAATTATTACGGGTTTCAACCATGTGCTGGAGGCTTCCGTCATTCTCGTCTCCTTCATTCCGATGCTCATGGATACGGGAGGAAACGCCGGTAATCAGGCCTCTACGATGATCATCCGCGGAATCGCGCTCGGCGAAGTGGAGTTTAAAGATCTCTGGAATGTCGTCTCGAAAGAATTCCTTGTAGGTATTGTCGTCGCTGCCGTGATGGCAGGCGTCAACTTCCTGCGTATCCTCTTTCTGACTCCGGCTACTCTGGCCATCAATATCACCGTCACGATCACCCTGTTTATCACGGTCATCTTCGCCAAACTCGTCGGCTGCTCACTGCCACTATTAGCTTACAAAATCAAGCTGGACCCCGCTATTATGGCCTCTCCCCTGATTACAACCATCGTTGACGCCTTAGCGCTTACTTTGTATTTCGTCATCGCGAAAGTGATGCTAAAGGTATAATTCTTTTATACATAATACTGACCCGGACTTGCATCCGGGTTTTTTTGTGTCAGTCTCTCTTCCTATGCACTTCTCGTGCTTGTGCTTCCAGTTGTTTCTCTTCTTCTGACAGATTCTCCAAGGTCAGTCCATGGGGGAAGGCTTTCCCCTCTCCGTCAACATTGACAAAAGAGATGAAACCATGGAGGATTTCCTCCTCTTCAAGAACCACCCTCACATGTGCCACAAGGCTCGACTTTCCGGCATAGGCAATGCGACTTTCAAAGCGCAGCGCCACGCCAAGTCTGACAGGCTTTGAAAACTTCATGCCATGCAGTTTCACACAGACAATATTTTCCGGTGGCAGGAAATATGCAGCGGCCAAGAGTCCCGACTCGATAAACCACTCGGCGCAGCGGCCGGCATAGAGTGTTCCATGGTGATTGAGGTCTTCATTTTTTATGAAGCGGTGCGTAATAATCGTCTTTTTGATCAAGATCCTTCTCCCCTCTTTTGTAAAAGAACAGCCTGGTCTCAGCCTGACAAATGATACTGAGTGATGTCAATATACCACGTCATCGCTCGGAGTCCGACGGATAACGACCCGTCATCAAGACGATCAGTAGACCTTCGATATTGAGGTAAAAATAGCACAACAAGGGACAAAAGGAGGCTAAGCCTTGTTCAAAGTTCTGGGAATCATCAATATTCTCCTCATGATCATCCTGACGTCTCTTTATTGGCTGCTGGCTTTGAATAAGCACACCCTCAAACTACGCAGTTCCGGTTACTTTTCATTCCAGAAATTTCTCAGCCCAGTTTAAAGACCATCACATTCTGTCATAATCTTCCGGCAAAAGGAAGGCATCTTTGGGAACATTTTTCTGGGGATTCTCAATGACAAGTTGGATGGTAAAGTCGCCCTCATTGGACTCCATCCCGTACACTTTATTGCCGTCGAGATAAAAGCGTACTTTTTCTCCGCTCTCTTCATCCGTGAATTCCTCATAAGGCAAGTTTCTTCCGTTGATTTCACCGACGCCTTCACCGGTTTTTGGTTTCGGCTCGTAGTCAAGGATCAGCCCCTCACCAAATCCACTATCCATCCCCTCGCCCACTTTCATCTCCATGATGAGTTTATTTGCTTCATCGACAAGATACATGGTGCCATCTACTATCATGAACCGAATAGGAAAGACATCTCCGCCTTCTTCCACATTTGCCTGCATCGACATATTCTCACCCTCAACGGCGACGCTGCCGGTCATTTTATGGCTATCGTCTTCTGATTCTGTGATCATGATAAAGTCATAGCTGAAGCTTTCACCTCCCATAAGATCGGTGAAAAAGTTTTTTACGACATCCAAAGGCTTACCTGTTGCAGGATCGGTAGGACTTGTTCCCGGTGTTTGCGCAGTCTCCCCGGCTGTGGCGTTCTTGCCATCTGAGCCACAAGAAACCAGAGAAAGTACTAGAATAAGAGTCAGTATCAGAATGAAAAACTTCTTCATTTATGGTTCTCCTTTCCATCATCAGCAGGTGCCGGTTCTACCGTCTCTGCCGCAGAATAATATACCCGAGTATATCACACCTTAAAAATGCCACCATTTGTCGGTCAAGAGCGATATTGGTTCTCACTATTAACTATATTTCTTTGTTATTACCCTAAAAAAATGAAAAGGAACATCCATTTATTTCTAAGCAGACAGATCGTCGGCGGCTTTGATAGGAAGCGATAGACAAGATCTGCTTTTCTAAAATCCACAGCGTGTGCATGCCTATGTGACACACTCTTTCATTACTAGGCGCTTCCTAGGCGGACGATACCTCTTTCCATAATAAAAAAAACACACCGAGACGGTAGACTCAGCCCTTTTGTCCCTATCTGCACGTTACCACTCTACCTCGGACAAAGTGGAGGAAGATACCGGCTCCTCCCCCACTTACCTTTAAGAGAATTATCACTGTGGCGACTTGCGCTGTGATATGAAGACCTTCGATTAAAGCGAGTGAATCGCAGCCCCCTTGATACTCGCCGCTCCCTCCTTTAGACCCTCGCTTACAGTAGGATGCGGATGGATCGTGTCGATCAGCTCCTGTACAGTGCATTCCAGTTCCAGTGCCAAGGCCGCCTCTGCGATCATTTCCGTTGCATAAGGGCCGAAGATGTGGACACCCAAGAGTTCACCTGAGTCCTTTTCGGAAAGGATTTTGACAAAGGTATTGTCCCCTTGTCCGGCAATCAGTGTACGAGCGTTGTTGAAGAGAGGAAAAATTCCCACATCGACGCTTATGCCCATTTCTATTGCCTGTGGCTGTGTCAGACCGCACGAAGCTGCTTCCGGCTGCGAATACAGACAGGCTGGAATCTTACGATAGTCGATCGGGCGGATTCTTTTCTCCATGATGTGCTCTGCCGCTCGGATGCCCATCTCTTCGGCGGTATGTGCCAGCATGCTTTTACCTGTTATATCTCCTATGGCGTAGAGTCCCTCGATGTTGGTGCGCATAAACCCATCGACTTTTACAAATTTTCCTTCCATGGCAACAGACACTTTTGCTTCACTTAGGACATCAGTGACGGGTCTTCTTCCGGTGGCGACCAGGACTTTTTCTGCCTCCACGCGCATCGGCTGTCCACCTTTTTCAAAAAGCACGCTGAGTTGTTCGCCGGCCTCTACACCTAGCACCTTAGCGCCGGTGTGAATCGCAATGCCTCGAGCAGCAAGAACCATGGATAACATCTCTGAGATGTCAGGGTCCATCGGAGGCACGATGCGATCCATCATCTCTATGACGCTCACCTTTGTTCCCAGTGACTGAAAGAGAGAGGCAAACTCGGTCCCGATGACCCCTCCGCCGATGATCGCCAGTGACTCCGGAATCTCCCTTAGATCAAGCGCCTGTGTACTGTCGATCACCCCCTCCAGCTCCATGCCCGGCAGTGGCAGCACCACCGGTTCAGACCCGCACGCCAATACCACAGCATCAAAACTGTGTTCTTCGGCGTCTATCTTTACCGTTTGTGCGTTTATCAGTTTGACGTCCTTGTGCAGGATGTCTACTTTCCCTTTTTCAAGCAGAAGCCCTACACCACGCACAAGTTGATCAACCACCTCTTGCTTGTGCGCCTGCATGCGTGGAAAGTCGGGCGTTGCCTCGCCACTCAGATGGATCCCTACATTCGAGGCGTGCTTTAAGGCGTCCAACAGTTGTGCCGATTCCAACAGGGCTTTGGTGGGAATGCAGCCTTCATTTAGACAGGTTCCTCCTATCCGTCGTCGCTCAGCAAGCGTCACCTGTGCACCAAGCTGTGCTGCGCGGATGGCACACACATAGCCACCGATCCCTCCACCGATAATGAGAAGTTTCATGGCATCACCTATAGAAGAAGTAGCGCGGGCTGTTCGATGCGCTCTTTCAGCGTCTTCAGAAACTGTGCCGCTACGGCACCGTCGACGATGCGGTGGTCTGCTGTAAGGCTCAGGTTCATCATCGGACGTATTGTGATTTCATCATCTACAACAACCGGTTTCTTAATAATCGCATTGATACCTAGAATGGCCACATTGGGCTGATTGATGATCGGTGTAAATGCCTCCATGCCGAACATCCCCAGATTGGAGAGGGTGAAAGTAGAGCCCTCGAGAAGGTCGGGATTGATACTCATGTCGCGGCAACCGGTGGCGAGTTCCGCTGTCTCCTCTGCAATCTGTTGCAGCCCCATGGTGTCAACGCCGCGAAGAACCGGCACCATCAGGCCTTCCTCCACGGCCACGGCGATGCCCATGTGGACCGCTCCGTGATAGACAATTTCATTCCCCTCGACGCTTGCATTCAGGAGCGGATAGTCTTTCAGGGTGCGCGCGGTAATCAAAACAAGGATGTCGGTGAACGAGATTTTTGCCGTCTCCTTCAGGCTCTCCCGCAGCGCTGTCGCTCCCGTCATGTCTACACCTACCGTGAAGTTGACCGTAGCCGACTCATCCTGACTCTCCTTCATTCGCTGCGCAATAATCTGGCGCATACGGCTCATGGACTCACGCTCCGGTTTCTCTTTCGGTCGGGCAAATCTCTCAACATCTTCTTGTCGGATGCGTCCCTCTGCAGGCACCTCCTTCAGGTCCACACCCAGTTTCTGTGCAGTATAGGCAGCCATGGGGGTTGCCTTCGGCTGTTTCGCGGCCTTCTCAATGTCTTCTGCACTTATCGCACCGCCGGGACCGGTGCCCGTAAGAGCTGTGTAATCGACTCCCAGCTCCTCTGCCAATTTTCTGGCCTTGGGGCTGATCTTCACCTTGGCTCCGGCAGGTTTGGTTACCTCGCCAGGTTCTGCCACCGGTGAAATATCTGCTGGTGGTTTTATAGGCTCCTCAGCTCTGTCTTTTGGCAGCAGGGCGCTGAAATCCTCTCCCGGCTGACCAATGATGGCCACAGGTCCCTGCACTTTTACGACACCTTCCGGAACGAGAATTTTCAGCAGGGTGCCTGCTTGTGCCGATTCGAAGGCTTTGGTTATTTTGTCCGTTTCTATCTCAAAAATCAGATCTCCTATGGCAATTGGATCTCCTTCTTTTACTTTCCAGTCTCTGATGGAGCCCTCTGTCATGGTCAGTCCAAGTTTCGGCATGACAATATAATCTGCCATTTGACTTTCCTCCTTAGCGATTAAACTTTCCTTCCCTCTGTGCTTGTTCAATGGTTTCCGGTACGGATACCTTCAGAGGCCCCTTTCTGGTGATTGTAAATTCGAGTACGTCTCCCGGCTTAATGTAGATCTCCCGTTCGCCATCCACCGCAATCGTCCCCCGACAAGAGGCAATCCAGCGGTAGGCTTCTTCAAAGGGAAGGCGCGTCATGGGGCTCACCCCCAGCTGCTCTAAGATCCCGGGGGCGACCGGGGCGACCAGCTCATCATAGTTTTCTCCGATGAACACGACACCTCCGTAATCGTCATCTATTGTGATGATCTCACGCATCCCTGCGATGGAAGAAAAGCCAATGGACGCCGGATGAGCGCGGGACACCACCACACCCAGGATGCTGTCGGTCTTCCAGATAGCACGAGAGCCAATGATCGGATTGTCAGAGATCACCGCGTCAATAAGAGCGATGTCCGTAAACACACCATTTTTACTGATTTCGATCCGCTTCTGCCTCTGGATGAAGTCCTGACAGTCACAGGCTTTTGTCGCTGTCAGTCCGGCGGCGATACCCGCCGCTGTTCCCTCCACCCAGTCCGGATACACATTGTTGGTGCCCGTTGAAAGGGAGATCATCGGCGTATGGTAGATTTCTTTGGCAATCGCCCGGTTGGTCCCATCGCCTCCAAGAGACACGATGCAGCCGATGCGTTCATCCTCTTCCATCAGGCGCGCGGACTTTTCTGTGTCTTCTACCGTGCCGTAGATATGAAAATCTTGCACTTCGATGGCACACGCAAGTTCACGCCGCTCAATCAGCAGGTTTACTGCCCGGTAGGCCATGTTATGCGTTTCCGGCATCAGGACGACAGTATCGACTCCCATCAGTTGCGCCCCCAACACCACTCGTTCAATGACATTGATTTTTTCATGGTTGTCAATCACCGTGGCATGGGAGACAAGACGGCGAATATCTTTTCCCGACATGGGGTTTGCGATGATGCCTATTGCGCTCATAGTGTTTCTCCATTCGTCACCCGGCTTTGTGCTTGTGTAGGAAAAGAAAACAGAAGGAAGGGAAGCGCTGTGTTTACAGCGCCAAACCCCTTGAGACCACTTCTGTTTGTCAGTTCATTTTCGCTTTTTTGCGTTAGCTACAGAATCTTTCGGACGGCGTTTACGATGTCCTCCGCATTGGGAAGCATCGTCTGCTCCAGTGCCGGCGCAAAAGGAACCGGTGTATCCAGAGCCCCTACCCGAACGATGGGAGCATCCAGGTTATAAAAACCTTCCTCCGCAATGTAGGCGGCGATTTCTGCAATGTAGGCGCCGCGTTTGGTCTCCTCCGATACAAGCACGACTTTTCCGGTCTTTTCCACAGAAGCCAGCACCGCTTCTTTATCCCATGGGTACAAGGAGCGAAGATCAATAACTTCCACATCGACTCCTTCTGCTGCGAGGGTCTGGGCTGCCGCCATGGCGTCAAGCACCTGCTTTCCATAGGTGGTGATCGTGACATCCGTTCCTTCTTTTGCTACGCGTGCTTTTCCGAGCGGGACACGCTCCATTTCATCGGGCACTTCTGATGGAACACCATACAGAGCCTTATGTTCAAAAAACACCACCGGATTGTCGTCTTCGATGGAAGTGAGCATCAAGCCGTAGGCGTCAGCCGCGTTGGAAGGGTATACCACCTTCAGACCCGGGATGCCTGCCAGCCATTTTTCAAGCGACTGGGAGTGCTGCGCTGCTGCGCCGATTCCGCCTCCCGAAGGAAGCCTGACGACCATAGGCAGTTTGAGGTGACCGCCAAACATGTAGCGCATCTTGGCCGCCTGATTGACAAGCTGATCCATTCCAACGGTCACAAAGTCCGTAAACATCAGTTCTGCGATCGGGCGGACACCCGTCGCTGCCGCTCCTACCGCTGCTCCCACGATGACGCCTTCAGAAATGGGGGTGTCACGCACACGCAGCTCACCGAATTCGCCATGCATGCCAGCAGAAACACCAAAACACCCGCCAAATGGACCGACGTCTTCACCGAAAAGAAATACTGTGTCATCTTCGCGCATTTTCTGGGTCATCCCTGCGCGAATGGCCTCTCCATATGTCATGGTTTTCATCGGACTCTGGCCTCCTCTACAATATCCGTATATACATCGTGTACGACGGATGCAAGGTCTGCCACCTTCGACTCTTTGGCAAACACAACGGCATCTTCTACTTCTTGTTTAATAGCCGCTTCCATCGCGTCGATTTCTTCTATGCTCATGATCTCATTGTCCGTCAGGAAGTTCTTCAGCCTTGGAATAGGATCTTTCTTCTTCCATTCCATCAGTTCTTCTTCCGTGCGGTACACAGTTGCGTCGCCTTCAAAGTGACCTCTGTGGCGGTATGTTTTGCACTCGATCAAGGTCGGTCCCTTTTTGTCTCGGGCATGCGCAACGGCTTCAAAGACAGCTTCATAGACAGCCAGAACATCGTTGCCGTCGATGGTGACACCGGGGATATTGTAAGACTGAGCTCTTACCGAGATATCCGTGATGTTCTGATGACGCTCCTGGGAGACCGAAATGCCATACCCATTGTTTTCACAGACAAAAATAACGGGGAGTTTCCAGACAGAAGCCAGGTTCAGGGCCTCATGGAACGTCGACTGATTGGTGGAGGCGTCCCCAAAGAAACAGACACACACCTGTCCTGAGTCACGGTACTGAGCAGAGAGACCGGCTCCTACCGCAATATTGTGACCTGCGCCGACGATGCCATTGGCTCCCAGGATTCCCTTGGAAGCATCAGCAATATGCATGGAGCCGCCTTTTCCCTTACAGTATCCGCTTTCTTCGCCAAATAGTTCCGCCATCATGTACTTTACATCGCCGCCTTTAGCGATAATGTGACCGTGCCCTCTGTGCGTTGAGGTGATGAAGTCGTCCTCCTTTAGCGCAGCACAAGCACCGGTCGCCACCGCCTCCTCTCCTATATAGAGGTGTACAAATCCGGGGGTCAAGCCCATGGCAAACTGATTCTGCGCTTCTTGCTCAAAAGCTCGAATCGTGAGCATGGTCTTCATCATAGCCCGCATTTTGTCATCTGACAGATTCATAAATGCCCTCCTTTTCATCTGGTGATGCCGTCACGAAAGCGAACACCGAGGCATTACTTTTTTTCTTGCGCGTTGAGTGAACTGTCTGATCGATTCCTATTCATTTGTACTGATTCATAAAGTCTTTGAAGTAGTGTTACGCGAAAACCGTCTGAGAAAAGTACCTACATTCTGAGAGTCAATTGCGATGTCACAATCCCTTGCCAAATCTCAGGTAGAGCGCGCGCTAAAAATATTTTCTACCAATAAATAA
>CALFKA010000187.1 GCA_937880545.1 uncultured Clostridia bacterium
GCAACTGGGCGTTGAGCTGAATATAGTACACGACAGCATTATAGAATGTATGAGCCAAAATAGCAGGAATGATGGAATTATAAACGTGAACCAATAAGGAAAAGACGATCCCCAAGTAGATGGGACTCAGAAAATTGTATACATTTAAGTGAATCAGTCCAAAAAAGAAAGAACTGAGGATGATCGCTGTCTTCAAAGGTAGCTTTTCCTCAAAGCTGCGAAGGAAGACGCCGCGAAACATCAGTTCCTCAAAGAAACCCGGTATGACCGAAAAGATAAACAACATGATGACCGGATGATACGGAGATACCGTGATGTCGATCGACATATAGTGATGCATTCCCAGTTTTTCCAGAGCAAGAACCACAACGGCGTTGAGGAATGTCGCAACAGGTATACTTAGAAGCGCCAACCAAAAAGCCCAAAAAAACGCGCTCATAGGGACTTCCTTAAATCGCAGGAAGCTTAGTACACCTCCCCTCCTTCTGGCCATATACAGCGCCGGAAGGAAAAAGAATAGAATCTGTGTGAGCACTAGTCCGGGATAACCAAGGAAAGCCTGAATCGGAGCAGCGAGAAAGATCTGGACGATTACCAGCAGGAGAAAATACCAGGTCGTGCGGGTCGGATGCATAAAGTTCCTTTCTAAACGGTTCACTTGTAAATATAGTTAAATTGATTATAATGAGGTAGGAGGAAATATGAAATTCGCCATTATAGGACATCAGAGTCCGCTTGCCATATCGTTCCTCAAACTGCTTAACAGCGTCGAAGACGAACACGAATATGCATTCTACGAAAAGGGAAAATTACTGCCCATCGTAGAATTTCGTTCGCATGAAATGGCTGTTCGCTCCCTAGACGAAGAAGACCTCTCCGAACTTGATGCGGACCTTCTCATCTTTTTCCCTTCCGTTGCAGACAGAGAATTGATGCTGCGTGCAGAAGAAGCTGGGAAACGTGTTCTCGATTTAGTGGGGGTCTTTGCTGATGAAAATACGGTGCCTCTTATCGTGCCCGGTGTCAAACCCTCGAAGTTCAAACATGCATCGATCGTATCGGTCGCTGACGTCCATCTGTTTATCCTCGCTCAGCTGCTTCGCACCATGGAAGACCGCTTCCATCTAAAAAGAGCTTCCATGACGATCAATACTCCGGAAGAACTCCAGTTTGTCGAAGATGATTACACTGACAGAGAAATCGATCTGATCAACCAAGGGCTGAAGATTCTCGATGACAAACAGACGCGCCTGACCGTCTCCTTCACGCAAAACCGTGCCGATGAGATCACGCGCTTCTTCCTGAATGTCGAGTTTGTTCGCCCCCTCAACACGGACACCCTGAAAAAACAGATCCAAGATATCCCAATGTTCACTTATGTGAGGGAGGAAGCAGAAGAGGATGACTCCCGGGTGCTCATCGCCCGGACCCGAAGAGATCTGAGCGTAGACAGCGGTCTTCACATGACCGTAGAGGCGAGAAACCTTCCAAACATCTATGCCCAGGGACTCCGAGATCTTCTAACGATTATCGCACAGCAAGAATAGGCCATGAGGCCTATTCTTTATATTCTGCAAAAGATGCCATGCTGACGGGGAAAACTTCACCTGCCAGTGTACGAAGCGCTTCCGCATAGTCGCGGATCTCTGACTGCGCACCGGCTTCGGAGCGGAGTTCGATGAAGTGAATCAGCCCCTGCAGACTTACTGTCCAGTACCAGCGCACATACAATCCATAGGCGCTTGGCAGAAACAGTCTGGCCATCTCCGTGGCAATCCCCTGCTCTGTCGCCCACTCATAGTTTTTCATTCCCTCCTCAATCTGCTCGAGGAGTTTTTTTGACGCTTCTTCTCCCAGTTCCAGCGGAAGCATATCGCCACTACCCTGTTTTTTGTCTTCCGGAGACGATCGCCATTGATCCGAAGAGGGCACGTAGAACTTCACAGCTTCCGTAACATAGCGGCGGGACGATTCATTCCAAGCGGTCATCGGATCCTGCGCTCCCTCCTGATGAGAAGAGCCTATGATGTGTTTCCACCACTGCCTAGCTACCATCAGGGGCGCATAGACCTCAAACTGAAGGATCGCATGGCGAAAAGGACTTGTATGCTTTTCGCGGATCAGGTAGCGAATGAGTCTTTCATCGCGCTCTGTGAGAGATTCCGATGCTTTGTCATAGGACACGCGTGCAGCATTGACGGGGGTCAGATCAGAACCCAGTACATCGACCAGTCGGACATAGCCTTGATCCAGAACATCAATTTTTTTCACATTTACTCCTTAAATATAAAGATATGATCGACATTTCGGTAGTAGTCTCCGTAGTTTAGACCATAGCCGACAATAAAGACATCTTCAACGGTAAAGCCGACGTAGTCACTTTCAAACACTACTTTTCTACGGGAAGGCTTGTCGAGAAGCGTACAGGTTCGAAGACTCCGGGGATTTCTCTCCTTCAGAGTTTCGAAGACAGTCTTCATGGTATACCCGGTATCGATGATGTCATCGACAATGAGGACATCGAAGTCGGAAATGTCACGAGACACGTCGTGCAGTATTTCGACAACACCTGAACTCACTTCTTCGGAGTGATAACTCGATGTCGTCATGAATTCCACCACCAGCGGAAGATCAATCTGACGGATGAGATCTGCCGTAAAGATAAATCCCCCCTTCATCAGCGTGACAATCAACAGCTTTTTGTCTCTATAGTCCTCTGTAATCTGCTCACCCAGTTCACAGACGCGCTCATGAATTACATTGCGCGCAAGCAGCACTTCTCTCTCTTTCATTCAGCCTCCTTTCGATTATTCTACCACAGCCGGAAGGAGGAAAACAGAAAAAAGGCCTTCACCGGCCTTTTCATCATTCTTCCCGAAGGATCCTTATTACACTCGTATGGCTCATCCCCAAGACATAGCCAATATCGCGAAAACTGAGATCGGTCTCCTCTCGAAATGCTCTCACCAGTTCAAAACGCGTGCGGCGATGCTCCTCCCCCATCAGTTCCCTCAATGTCAGTGCTTTTCTTTCCAGAAATCTATCGAGGAAAGCTTTGGCACGGGCGCGCCGTTTCGTCAGCTTGTCCGGCTCAAATACCTCTGCCGAGGAAAAAATCTCCGTATAGGCAGGATCCGGTTCTCTGACCATATGCCTTAGAAAGCTCTCTCGGTCGGAGAAGTCTCCGCTGAACATCTGCCACCCATAAGGAACACTGACCAATTCACGTTTGACGTAGCGGGAGTATCTCTCATATTCCTTAAGTGAATTGTCTTCTCCCTGGTGCAGAAACCGGATCAGTTGAGTCTTCTCCTTTGTACTCAGCAGTCGGCGGGTTTTATAAACAAAGCGAATATCTTTTTGATAATGAAGCCCATAATAATAGGTAAATGCTTCCAGCACCCCCTCCAAAAACTCCTTGAGCCGCTCGTGAGCCCCCACCGCCATATGAAGAGCGCTCCTTTTAAACCGATAGCCTGCCACAGAAACCTGTATACGATGAGTATACAAAACTAAGTAGCGCTTCATTGTCTCTTTGTCTTCTCTTTTGGAAAAGACAGGATGATTGTCCGACGTGCCAATGATCAGATGGATAGACTCTGCCATTTTGACCTCCTTTGATGGGGTGAGTCTACCACAGTATACATTGTATAATGTTACTTATCAAGTATATTTACTATATGGAACTATTTCCTTTGTGTCAACTTCCTTATTTCACGTACCTCACTTAAGATCTGCAGCAATGTGTACTGGATCGAGCTCAGTACCAAAAACAGACTCACAATGAAGATGATCTTATAGTTCAATGTGTCCTCCCTTTACCCGGCACAGGGGCTGTGCTATAGTTGATTTGTTCATACCCACTCCATTAAAAGAGGCTTCATGGAACCCTTGCAGACTCAGGAAAAACTAAGTATTCTTCATATGCTCGACACTTACGGAGCGCAGATCCCCGTCGATACCTGCGTTGATTTTTTTCTGGAACAAAATCTTTTGACCAATGAAGAGTTATCTCAGGCACTTGCAGAGCTCATCGAAAACGGCCTCATCTCCCTCTTTCAAAAGGGACATCAGGAAGTTCTCACATTAAGTGACGACGGGATGATTGTCCTGCAGTTCTTCCGCGAGCGATTGAGCACAGAAACGCAGGAACAGATTACGAAAGCTGTACTGCAACTCAAACAGGAATATCCCAGAGAAGAACTTCTTCTCAATTACGACCCGATGAGCGAAATGATGGAGATCACCTTTCTCGAAAATGGCCGCAAGGTCTTTGGTCTTGAGATGGTGCTTGAAGAAGAGACATTCTATGCACACAGAGAGTGGCTAAGAAGTCTGAGCAAGAAAGACATCTCCAACATCCGCCGTGTTCTCTTTGGACTAGGTCAGAACAAGTAGTCCTAGGAGAGGGTCTCTATTTCTGTAAAGTAACACAAGGTTTTGTCACAGAAATACAGGATGTCGGGAAACAAGTCGTTTCAATACGGGAGAACGAAAAAACAAACAGCACCTGGTATACAACTGCATAAACCAGATGTTCGGTGGCTCAGTAAAGTATGACGGTGGTATGTTGTGAACAAGTAACTAAGAGGATAAATGCAAATAAAGATACCTATGAGATAGGTTCCTTGAACATATTCCTGAGCAATAGTTGTTATAGAAGAAAAAAGATTCCTTCAATCACTTGGATGAATGAAGGAATCTTTTGTTTGCAGTAACTATCTTTTAGGATGCTTCCTCAACGACGGGAAGACCTCCGACTACATGGATGCACTTGGTGGGACATACCTTGGCACATTCCATGCAGTTGGTACATTTATCATAGTCGATGACCGCTACGTTGTTGATGACGTGGATGGCATCGAACTGACACGCTTTTTCGCAGCGCTTGCAGGCGATACAGGCGTTTACACAGTTCTTGCGAACATGCCCGCCGAATTCTTTGTTTTTGCAGTCAACGAAGACAAGCTGGGGTGCAGGCACCATATCGATGATGCTCTTCGGGCAGGCTTTAACGCATGCCTCACAACCGGTGCATTTGTCCATATCGACGACTGCGACACGGTCTTCATTGACGTGAATAGCATCGAACTTACAGGCGCGTTCGCAGTCTCCGCCACCCAGGCATCCTTCTTTGCACGCCTTCGGTCCTCCGAGGACAAAGTTCGCGGCTACACACTCATCGAGTCCCTTATAAGTAAAAGCGTTGACGCAATTGGTGCCACCGTGGCACATGACACGTGCGATCATGCGGGTTTTGGAGGTAAGAGCCCCCATTCCCATGATCGTGGCGACTTTCGCAGCAACAGCCGGACCGCCAACGGTGCATTTGTCGACCGGGTCACCTCCGACGACTGCCGTTGCATAGTTATTACATCCCGGGTAGCCACAGCCACCACAGTTGGCTCCGGGGAGCACAGCATTGATCTCTGCAATGCGGGGGTCTTCCTGTACCGCAAATTGTGTCGAGGCAAAGGAGAGAAGTCCGCCGAAGACGAGACCAATAGCGCTGAGGCTGAGGACCGGAGTAAGAAGTAAGTTGAGATCCATTCGTGCCTCCTAAATCATTCCCTGGAAGCCCAGGAAGGCAAACGAGAGAAGACTTGCCGTAATCAGGGCGATTGGGAAGCCCTTGAAGGGTTCGGGAATATCATTTGATTCCATCTTTTCGCGAATAAAGGCGAAGATGACGATGGCGAGGGTAAAGCCGACTGCTGCAGCCACACTATGTACTACACTCTGAATCAGATTGAAGTTGTACTGGACATTGAGCAGGGCCACACCCAGAACGGCACAGTTGGTCGTGATCAGTGGCAGGAAGATGCCCAGCGCTTGATAGAGCGAGGGAAGCACCTTTTTCAGCACGATCTCCACGAACTGCACCAGTGATGCGATGATCAGGATGTACATGACCACGCGAAGGTATTCGATATTGAAATACTGAAGGATATAGACTTCAGCAAAGTAGGCGAACACACCGGCCATAGCCATGACGAAGATGTCGGCCAGTCCGAGTCCGAGCGCCGTCTCCACTTTCTGGGAGATACCGATGAACGAGCAGATCCCTAGAAAGCGTGAAAGGACGAAGTTATTGACCAGGATGGCGGATATGATTATGGTAAGTACACTTGCATTTTCCATGGATTACGCCTCCTTCTTCTTGGTCACTTTGTTGATAAGAGCCATCAGCATTCCCATCACCAGGAAAGCACCCGGGGGCAAAATCATGGAGATGGTGGCGGGAATCGGAAGCTGGAACAGCGTGGTGCCAAAGATGGTGATGCCACCGGTTCCCAGAAGTTCTCTGATGAATCCGAGAGAGATCAGAGCAAGGGTAAAGCCAATGCCCATTCCCAGGCCGTCGAGGAGCGAGTCCACTACTCCGTTTTCATAGGCAAACGCCTCAGCACGGGCAAGGATGATGCAGTTGACGACGATCAGCGGAATGAAGATGCCCAGCGCTCTGTACAGAGGCGGGACAAATCCTTCCAGAAGCATCTCGACCACCGATACGAAAGTCGCGATGACGACGATGAATATCGGGATGCGAATTTTGTCCGGGACAATCTTTCAGAGGGAAAGTGCGGCGT
>CALFKA010000188.1 GCA_937880545.1 uncultured Clostridia bacterium
CCGCTATAAAGGGCAGAAGATCTATGACGAGTACGTGGATATGGAGCTGTATACACAGCGATACGAAGAATGGCTCGATAAGATGGGTGTTGAATAGCCGAAATGGACTCAAAGTTCAGGGCTCTTGTTTCACAAGGGCCCTGACTTTTCTCAAAGATGAAGAGGTAACTGCAATATGCTTTTATATGTCTCGAAACGCCTTCTTCGCTCTCTGTTGACTCTGTTTATCATCTTGGCCATTGTGTTTATTCTTTTGAGGCAGATGCCTATCGAGGGGTATTTTGCCAACTACGATAAACTCAGTAAAATGCAGATTGAGAGTGGACTACATCAGATGGGGCTTGATCAACCCATGCCCGTTCAATTGGGGCGCATGTTTAAAAATCTGTTGCAGGGAGACTTGGGTACATCCCGCATCTACCGAAACAATGTCCCTGTCACACAGATTCTCGCTCCAAAGATTCCCATTTCCTTAAAGCTTGGAAGCCTCGCGCTTTTGGTCTCTCTGATTATCGGGATTCCCATGGGCACTCTAATGGCCCGCTACAAGGGGAAATTCTTCGATCATCTGGGGACCGGATTTGTCGTCTTCATACAGGCGGTACCTGCCGCTGTGTATTACCTGTTTTTACAGCTCTATGGCACGCAGCTTCTGGGCATCAAAATGCTCTTTAACATCAATGACTGGAAAATGTGGATTCTTCCTGTCTTTTCTATGTCTCTAGGTAATATTGCCTATTATGCCATGTGGCTGCGAAGATATATGGTAGATGAATCGACAAAAGACTATGTGCAACTGGCCAGGATTAAGGGCCTCTCAGAGAACAACATCATGTTCAGCCATATTTTCCGCAATGCCTTTGTCCCCATGATTCAGTACCTTCCCACCTCCTTTCTAAATACCGTCATCGGCTCCATCTACATTGAGTCGCTGTACAGTATCCCGGGGATGGGAGGCTTATTGGTTGACGTTATCAAGCGCCAGGACAATACCATGGTTCAGGCTATCGTCCTCCTCTTTGCCACGGTCGGTATCATCGGGCTCATCCTCGGTGATATGGCCATGGTCGTGCTGGATCCGAGGATTACGCTCGGACATAAGAAGGGAGGTCGCTGATGCCTCGCCTGAAAAACCCTGCCATCACTTCGATGGAAGAAGAATTTACGAAAAGAATGGCTGAAGAGATGACGGATGAAGAACTTTTCAGTTTTGCTGAATTTGACGAGTCACAGGTAGAGAGGACCGGCTACAGTAACTACTCCTACTGGCGCTCGACTTTCCAGGCTTTTGCCAGACGAAAGTCCGCCATGTTCTTTTTGAGTCTTGTGGTCCTTCTCGTCTTGTTCACATTTATCCAGCCGATGCTTCCCGGTCAGATTGACTATTTTCAGGTCAACAATGACCCGACCAGCGGATTGCCGTACCGAAACCTCCGTCCCGGTACGGAGGTCACACTGACGGATGGCACCCAACACCGTTTCCTTTTGGGGACCAACTCCATCGGTCAGGACCTGTGGGCAAATATCTGGGCCGGAACCAGAACGTCGCTGTTCATTGGTGTCACGGTAGCATTGATTGAAGCCTTTGTAGGGATTGTCATAGGTATCTTGTGGGGGTATGTGCGCAAGCTCGACTTCTTCTTTACCGAACTCTACAATGTCCTCGACAATATCCCCGTGACGATCGTACTGATTCTGGTCGCTTATATTCTGCCGGCAGGTGTGGGAACGTTAATTCTCGCCATGAGCCTGACGGGATGGATCGGTATGGCCCGGTTTATCCGAAACTTTATCATCATTATCCGCGACAGAGAGTACAATCTTGCCTCGCGTTGCTTAGGCACAAAGACGCCAAAGATCATCATGAAAAACCTGCTGCCTTACCTGATTTCGATAATCATGCTGCGTATGGCGCTCTCAATTCCTGCCAACATCGGCTATGAGGTCTTTATCACCTATATCGGCCTGGGACTTCCGGCAACCATTGCAAGTCTCGGAAACCTCATCAACGTCGGTCGTCAGATGATGCTCTCGCCGTCACTGCGTTACCAGCTGGTCTATCCGACAATCATTCTCTCGATCGTAACGATTTCGTTCTACGTGTCGGGAAATGCTTTCTCGGATGCCGCCGACCCCAAACAGCATGTATAGGAGGGAGAGTATGCAGAATAAGATTCTCAGTGTTAAAGATCTTGACGTGAAGTTCAATCTGCGTGGCAGAACACTTCATGCGATCCGTAGCCTCTCCGTCGATGTCTATCGGGGCGAGACTCTTGCCATCGTTGGAGAGTCAGGCAGTGGAAAGACAGTCCTTAATAAGAACTTTATCGGTCTACTGGATCCAAACGGGTTTATCGATGGGGGAGAGATCCTCTATTATGGCAATGAGAAACCTGTCGATCTTGCCAAGTATAAAGGAGAAAAAGACTGGCTCGGCTTTCGAGGTCGTGAGATCAGCATGATCCTGCAGGATCCGATGACGAGTCTCAATCCACTAAAGACAATCGGCTCCCAGATTGCAGAAGCGGTCAAAGTCCACCAGAGTCTGGCAGGAGACGATCTGCGAAAAGCCGTTCACGAACTATTGCGAGAAGTCGGCATCGATGATCCGGAGCGCAGAGCGAAGCAGTATCCCCATGAATTCAGCGGAGGGATGAGACAGCGTGTCGTCATCGCCATCGCCATCGCCTGCCAGCCAAAGATTCTCATCTGTGATGAGCCGACGACGGCGCTCGATGTGACGATTCAGGCGCAGATTCTCAATCTGCTAAAAGACCTCAAGAAGAAGCTGATGCTTACTATCATCTTTATCACCCATGACTTAGGAGTCGTTGCCAATGTCGCCGATCGCGTCGCCGTCATGTATGCCGGGGACATCGTCGAAATCGGCACGGCTGAAGAGGTCTTCTATGACCCCAGACATCCCTACACCTGGGCGCTTCTCAGCTCCCTCCCACAGCTAGGTGTTAAAGGAGAGGAATTGTACTCCATCAAGGGAACCCCTCCCAACCTATTTATGCCTGTCGTCGGAGATGCCTTTGCGCCGAGAAATCCCCAGGCTCTGGAGATCGACTTTCTGGAAGAACCTCCCTATTTTGAAATTTCACCGACCCACAAAGCCAAGACATGGCTGCTAGATCCGAGATCACCAAAAGTAGAACCACCTGAATATATCAAGAATATCCGTGGGATGGGAAGGAGATGACGATGAAAGAGAGAGAAGTAATCCTCAGTGTAAGAAATCTCGATGTCAACTTCGGCTCCCGCCGCAGACCCTTTCGAGCGGTAAAGGATGTCAGTTTCGACATATATCGGGGAGAGACTTTCGGTCTTGTCGGAGAGTCGGGAAGTGGCAAGACGACCATCGGCCGTGCGATTCTTCGCATCCATCCGGTCAGCGGAGGGGAGATCTACTATAAGGGAGAGCGCATCAGTGGAAAAATCTCCCGTGAGATGGACCAGAAAGTGGTCTCGGAGATTCAGATGATCTTCCAGGACCCCATGAGCAGTCTCAATGAACGAGCCAAAGTCGACTACATTGTCGCAGAAGGCACGTACAATACGAAGAAGCATATTTCGAAGGCGGAGAGACAGAATCTCGTAGACCAAGCTCTCCTTGATGTAGGTCTCTTACCTGAATTTGCCAGCCGCTTTCCTCATGAGTTCTCCGGTGGGCAGAGGCAGCGCATCGGCGTCGCACGCTCCCTGATCATGGAACCCGAGTTCATCGTAGCGGATGAGCCGATCAGTGCCCTCGACGTTTCGATCCGTGCACAGGTGTTAAACCTCCTCAGTAAACTTCAGAAGGAGAGAAGTCTTACGTATCTCTTCGTTGCCCACGACCTCTCCGTCATGCGCTTTATCTCTGATCGCATCGCTGTCATTAGCCGAGGTCAGTTGGTGGAACTGGCGCCCAGTGAGGAATTATTCCGCGCACCACTTCACCCCTATACGAAGGCGCTCCTTTCGGTGGTACCTCAGCCCGACCCGGAAAGTGAAAGAGACAAAAAGATTCTGATCTATGATCCGCAGATGCATGATTATGAGAGCGATCCTCCTGTCTGGGAGGAAGTGATTCCCGGACACTTTGTCCTGGGAAATCAGAAAGAATTGGAAGTTTACCGGGAAGAAGCCACTCGCTGAACCATACCCAAGACTCTTCGAAAGAAGGGTCTTTTTTTGAGCGCATGTTCATATCTTCAAAATATGAGAAGGAGTTAGTTTATGGGTTATATTGTAAAAATAATATTAATATAATGAGACAGGTTGTAACCGTTGATATGACGACGTTTCATGCATAGAAAAACTGTTATATGGTGAATTCGATTAAAAATAATCCCCCAAAAGTAGTATAAATATTGTAACGAATTGGGAGGGTAGCCTATGGAGTGATTGAAAAGATGCCAGGAGTATCCGCGGAGGCGGCGCTTGTCTTGAACTCCCGGCAGACAAACGACGGCAGATTCGTAAAGGAATAGAATGCTGAAGTATACCTAATTGCAGTAGAAACAATGATTTCACCCTCGATAGAGGAATTTTCGGAGGCTATGAATGAGCAACCCAGAATCAACGGCTCCTGTTAAAAAACAGAAAAAAGAGTTTCCCCACACATATGTCATTATTTTTGGTTTGATTATCTTAATGGCTCTGCTCACATGGATAATTCCTGCGGGCAAATACGAAAGATACGAAGCCACATTGCCAGACGGCAGCAAAAGAACGGTTGTTGATCCCAACTCTTTCACCATTACAGAGAACAACCCTTCCAAACCTTTTGATATTTTCAAGGCGTTTCCGAAAGGACTTGCTGAAGCGCAGTCGATCGTATTCTTCATCTTCATTGTCGGCGGCTCCTTCGCGATCATCAATGACACAGGAGCGATTGAAGCCGGTATCACGAAGATGGCTCTGGGGTTGAAAGGAAAAGAAAAGCTTTTGATCCCCATCATCGTTTTTATCTTCAGCTTGGGAGGTACTACTATCGGCATGTCGGAGGAGGTCATCGTCTTTGTCCCCATCGGCATCGCTCTGGCAAGAGCCGTGGGCTATGATGCGATCGTGGGCATGGCCATGGTCTCTCTTGGCGCCGGTGCCGGATTCACCTCTGGCCTGATGAATCCCTTTACACTGGGGGTTGCCCAAGGTATCGCAGAACTTCCCTATATGTCAGGCTGGCAGTTACGTGTGGTCGTCATGATCAGTACTCTAACACTTGTCATTGTCTATCTTTCTCG
>CALFKA010000189.1 GCA_937880545.1 uncultured Clostridia bacterium
GGATCGATCTCTTCTAAAATTTCAAGTAAATCCCGATTATTTTCCATAACTACGCCTTAGCGGTGGCATCAATGACATAAGTCGGTGTGTCCATGATCTCTCCCGAGAGAGGATCGATCATCATTTGGCCAGGAGCGTCTTTAGTGGATCGGCGCTCGGTAACCAAAAAGTTGTCAGAGCCTCGTCTTGCTAAGTCAAGGTTTGTAGTTAACCCCTCATGCCCGACAAGTTTTGATTCTGCAGTAATGGTCACTCTAATATTTTCACGCTCCTCATACACTGGCTTAAACGCAATCTTGATAATCAATTCTCTTTTTCCATATCCAGTGTCTTCATCCAGGATGTTTTTCATGATTGTCTTGAGCTCTTTCTGGAAGAGCTTCTCTAGTTTTCCTTTTACAAAGTTAGAAAGCGTTAATTCCATCATCTGTATCTCCTTTAGGGACATATGTGTCCGGGTTTAGATATCGCGGTGTGCGCCATCCGTTGGCGGCAAGCTGACTAATGACCTTGCTGGCAGCCTCTAAGCTCCAGCTGCCTACATGCTGAAAACCTTTTCTTTCGAGCAATCGGATCTGCTTAGGAGTGGACATCCCTGCGTCTCTTCGCTTTTCTAACTTATTGAGGAGTAGAGACGCCTTTCCAGCACTTTCTACTTCACCAGGATAAATTCCAAATTTCTCCAAAAGATTGATTTGCTTATCCGATGCCGGCTCGGACTCCCACCCGAAGGCGGGGACATATCCCGAGAGATCCTTATCCTGGATCGACATCTCGTACTGCAGCGGGTCTACTAGCTTGCCTTTTTTCTTGCGCATCTCCGCCAGTCGATCTGCCAGAGCCTGCTCACGCTCTGCGACCACGTCGCTCTCGGCCTGATCCTCGACAGCTTCGAGGTCGACAGCTCCGCCGTCTTCTTCGATGAGCTGAGTCATCTTTTTGGCCACCTCATCATTACGAGCAATCAAGTGTGCCGGGTGGCAGAGCTCGTGCCGATCTGTATGCCAAAGAAAGTCCAGGAGAAGGAGATGATCCTTGTCGGGATAGAGCCGAGTGCCTCGCCCAACCATCTGGGCGTACAGACTCCGGATCCGTGTCGGCCGTAAAACGACAATGCAGTCAACCGAGGGACAGTCCCAACCTTCTGTGAGTAACATCGAGTTGCAAAGCACGTTGTATTTCCCAGTGTCAAAATCTTCTAGGATTTGAGCGCGATCCTCACTCTCTCCGTTGACTTCTGCAGCGGCGAATCCCTTTTCAAGGAGGATGTCACGAAACCGCTGCGAGGTTTTAATGAGAGGGAGAAAGACCACCGTTTTACGATCCATGCAGTGCTTGGCCATCTCTTCGGCAATCTGATAAAGATAAGGTTCTAGAGCATTTCCTAGATCGGATGCCTTGAAGTCTCCAGCCTGTTGGCTGACCTTTGAGAGATCGAGTTCCAGGGGGATCGTCAGCGCCTTGATTGGGCTGAGATACCCTTCTTTGATCGCCTTCGGGAGTGTGTACTCGTAAGCAAGTGAGTCAAAGTAAGAACCAAGATTGCGCATGTCGCCTCGATCAGGGGTCGCTGTGACGCCCAGGACATCTGCCTCGCTAAAGTGATTTAACACTCTTTGATAAGAGTCCGAGATAGCATGGTGAGCCTCGTCAACGATAATGGCGCCGAAGTGATCCGGTCGAAACCTCTCGAGTCTTTTCTCACGCATCATGCTCTGCACGGATCCAACGGTAACCTGGAACCAAGAATCCTCTGAAGTCTGCTCTGCCTTTTCTACTGAGCACTGGAGTCCTGTAGCTTTGACCAGCTTGTCAGCTGCTTGTTCTAGGAGCTCGCCTCGATGAGCGAGGACAAGGCAGCGTTCACCGCTGCGCACTTTATCCTCAATCACCTTGGCAAAGACAATCGTTTTTCCACAGTTGTGCGTGATGGTAAAATCATTCAGTAAATACCGGTTATCTTCATCAACGGTTATGCCAACATACTCGCCTACGTTCCCTGGAACGATTGAAAATCCAGTCCGAAGCACACTCTTCTTTTGCTTTCGAATGGGTGCTTTCTTGTGCGGGACTTTGGTTGGAATAATGCTACAGTCTCCAGAAATCGAAACTCGATGATAGATTCCTATAAAATCTCCGCAAGATTTTTCGCATTCTTTCACATATGCAGCTAACCCAACGGAACGACACATAAAAGCTAGATCTTCAGCTAGTTGATAAGACTTTGAAATGAAGTCGTATCCACCACAGGTAAGACTCCCATCTGTATCAATCAATCCAGCGATAACTTGAAGTCGCTCCTGATAAGGTGCAAGCTTATACGATTTGGGAACGTATTTTTCTTTGCTTTTAGATCCTGTAAGATTTAGCTCTTTCAAGGCTCTATACAGAGCAGTTCCTCTGCGCCCTTCTCTTGAGCCAACGAAATGGAAGGTACTTGCCTTTCCAGCTTGATCAACCCTGAGCGTCATTTTCCAGCGCTTGGCTTCTTTCTTGAGAACTTCTTTTATCTCAGGAGCAGGAGTGGTTACCGTAACGCCATAACCTAACCCTCCATCACCAAGCAGAACACCTAAGAAATAGGGATCTACCCGAAGCTTTTTAGCACTATGACCTGGAAATGAGTTGATGCAGCTTGCCCTGATTAGCTTATGAATATGGCGACGATGCTTTGGCCATTCAAGCCACTCTTGCACAGTGACATCAATCAGTTCATCAAACTTTTTCTCACAAGGATACTTAGGGTTTGACCTTTCTCGAGTTCTTACAAGAGTTAGTTTGTGGTCGCCTGTAACATAGAATGCTTCTCCTTTTACAGGAGTGACTTTATAAATCTGTGCATGCCCTTTCTGGATGTAAAGAACATTTCTAGCGGTCCCATCAAGTCCCAGTAGTTGATCACCAATCTTCACTTCTTCAACAGCAACTTCTTCACCGGAAGCTCTTAGGAGGCGCTCACCGATTCTATGGCATCCAGTAGGTAAGACCAGAAGCGTTTTCTTGTTTCCCTGTTCCCACTCACCATGGATCGCGTCTCGTGCTTCCTGTTGGTATGGTCGTAACTGCATCAGAATGTCCCGGCGCTGTATGCCTTTTGCTGAGGCTCTGTGTTGGCGTAGTCATCCGGAGGAAGGAATCTTTTGATCTCATTGGCTTGTCTCATCTCTCCGTCTTTTTCGTAAGATCTCACGCCGACTAAGCAGCGCCCTTTCCGGCCAAAGATCTTTGACCATTCCATGCGCATGGGTTCTCCCTTTTTCTTCATCCCTATGGAGGCGAAGAATGCGCTGAGAAGTCCCTCTGTCTTCGTGCTGAGTAGGAGCCAGTGCTTCAGTGTCGCTGTCCCGGCATCTGTTGTGATTTGACAATGAACAACCGCCATGGGGCATGCGTCAACCTTTTCGCTGCCTTCGAAGTGCTCTCGGTCAAGATCCGAAACAGTGAATTCATATTCGCCCTCTTCAAGAAGAATAAATTCCGAATCCTTTTGAATAGTATCGTCCCATCCGTAAGCAGTACCTCTATCTAATGACATTTTTCTTTTCTCCTTTTCTTTTTAAAACGGCACCGTAATGCCTTTTTCAACCATGTATTGATAAACCTGTGGCCATGCTCCGATGAGTACGCCATCAATGAATTCTGCCGGAAGATTTTCCAAGGGTGTGTTCATGGGGAAATAGCCCCTTAGGTAGATCACTTCTTGGATCATTTCGTCTGTGATGCTGTCCTTATCCATTAGATCCCGCAGCGCTTTTGGTAAGGGATCCTTTGCAGGTGTGGTCGGTGGCGTCTCTTTTATAGATTCTTCCTTCGGCTTAGCTTCCGACTTAGGTTCAGCCTTGCGCTCTTCCTGAATAGGTGTTTCCTTTTTCAGTTGTTCGGGATTTCCGAATAAGTGAGCGATTGGTTCGTAACTAAGCGGCAGCTCTTCTGGAAGATCAGCACGGTTTTTCGCGTCTCTTGCAGGGTGATGAGTCGTGTACATGACCCGCTCTCCGCCTACTGCCTTTTTACTTTTACTCTTGGAGTCAGTGAGGATCGTTGTCTTGTAATTTGCAAAGAGCACCATGTCGGCCCATTCTTTTGCCATCGGAGCAGTCTTTTTTTCAAGCTTTAACTCCCAGCGGTCATAAGCGCCCATTTCATCAGGCTGCTCAAATTTACGCATCATAGCATGAGCAGTCAGAACAACGTGGATCCCGGCATCGATGACATCAGACAGAAGGTTAAGCATTTTTCCAAACTCTTCTGCGAGATAGGTGTAGCCTTTGCCATATCCAAAAGACTCAATGGACGGCACCTTGTTGATGGCTATGATGTGATCTCTAGCAAGTTTCTCGGCCCAATCTATGGTGTCAATGACAAGTGTCTTGCAAGGCTTGTTATCTCGAACAAATTTGATCTGCTCGAGTAGCATGGTCCAACTACTCGGTGGGTCTAGCCGTGCAACATCTAGATGTTTAGTGGATCCTTCGGTGTCTATGAAGAGCGGATCCGGAAACTTGCTCGCGAAGGTGCTTTTGCCGATCCCTTCAGGACCGTAGACAACAACCTTTTGCGCTGAGTCGATCGTGCCTCTAGTTATTTTCATCAGAACACTCCTTTCTCGTACTTCCTGGGTGCGGGCTCAGGTGTGATCCCATATCCGTCCTCAATGATGATCTGGCACTCTTCCCCGGTGCTGACTCGGGTGGCGATCGCTTGCAAGCCTTCACCTTCGAGCCACTTGCCGAAATCCCTCAGCGTATCTAAGTCCATCTGCTCGAGCTTATCCAGGAGGACAAAGCCACACTGAGGGTTAAGCTTCCTGACAATCGCTGTGGCGATTTTGAGCTGATCAGATCCCGAGAGGTTATCCCACTTGTAGCCCTGGTAAGTGAGCTCTCCTTCTTCGACTGACAACCCTTCCAGCGGCAGGTTTGCTCCATCGAGAAGATCCATCTTTTCTTTTCTGACATTCTCAATCGAGACTGTCAGCTCATCGTATTGATCCTTGTACTTCTTTGCTTCTTCCTCTGCCTTTTTCTTGTCGAGGTTTGTTCGGACCTGTACATTGATTTCTTCGATGTCCTCGAGGCTCTTCTCAAGTTCAGCAGTAGATTCATCCTGGAGTTCACTCACTGTCTTCATGGCCATCTGAATGTCGACCGCAAGAGCATTCTTTGCAGCTTCTGCTTTAAAGATCTCTTGCTCCAACCGATTCATCTCATCTCGAAGCCTGACAATCTCCTTATCGGTCGCTTTCTCAGATCGGAAGAGCGTCGTGTAGGGAAAGAGTGTA
>CALFKA010000190.1 GCA_937880545.1 uncultured Clostridia bacterium
ATCTACACTCTTTCCCTACACGACGCTCTTCCGATCTCGGGACCTCTCGCGACGTCACTCATCCGCAGCTCTGTCGGGATAGGTGCGCTGTTAAGCGAGGGGATCGGCGACACCGTTCGCATCTCCATCAGTGGACCCCCGGAAGAAGAGATAGCCCCTGCAAAGGAAATCCTGCGGTGCCTCGGACTCCGAAAAGGCTTTGAACTTATTTCCTGTCCGACTTGTGCAAGGACAAAGATTGATCTTCTTCCCATGATTGATAAAGTGACAAAAGCAATGGAAGGTCATGACATCCCCCTGCGTGTTGCCGTCATGGGTTGTGCGGTCAATGGACCGGGAGAAGCCCGAGACGCTGATGTAGGGATTGCAGGTGGGGTGAAAGAAGGCCTCCTCTTTAGGAGGGGAGAGATCATTGCCAAACTCCCACAGGAAGAATTGGTGGATGCTTTACTCGATGAAATAGAAAGGATGGCGAATGTCACTCTTAACCGATAGACTCTCACAGCTGATTCCCGGCGTAACCCTCGTTCGTGCGCTTGCTTTTTCATCTCAGCAGCGCCTCTTTCTTTACATCCAGGGATCTAATGGGAGCGATCTCACAGGATTGACGAAAAGCTTGAAAGAAGATACCGGTTTCATACCGGAAGTGACAGATGTTACTACCTGGCGTGAGATCGACTATCTCAGAGAGAGCATCCGCCACCTCGATCTTTCTGCTGACCTGAGCGAAAAGGACGGGGCATATCTTTTTCGTGAATCTCCGGAAGTCTGGGAGAAGGTTCTGCAGGAGTACAGCCATTGGAACCGCGGAGAGATAAAAGGAATTTTGAAGAAGGTAACAGAAGAAGAATCCATTGAAGACACTCCTCTTGAGGAAGCGACTTTTGAAGAAGTGACTCCAGAGAGAGAGCCTCCCACAGAAGAAATACAGGAGCCACCTCTGCCGGAAGAGCCGACGGCAGTGTTTGAGGTCGTACCCGAGCCGGAGGAGATTCCCTCGGAAGAAGATATCGCTGAGCGTATCCGCCGTGATCAGGAACAGTTTTTTTCGCAGCAGTCTCAGACCTCGCCAAGAGCCAGGGAAAAGAAGCGAAGTCCCTCGAAGTACTTCGGCGACGTAGCAGCCCCCACAGCGTCTATCGGTGAAGCACTCGAGCTGGGTCCGCAAAAAGGACTGATTGTTGAGGGGGAATTGATCAATCTCGATTCCTGGACAACCCAAAACGATCGCGTATTATATGTCGGCACCATCTATGATGGGAGTGGCTCGTTGATCTTTAAGATATTTGCTTCTCTTCGTGAACAGAAGACGCTCGATGAACTGATTCAGGCAAATAAATTTTATCGCATTCGAGGCGAGCTCAGCTACGATGACTACAACAAGAGCATGGTCATCCGCCCTCAGAAGATGCAGGAGATGGAAGCGCCGCCGATTCCCGGCGACGACAGTGAAATTAAACGGGTGGAACTCAGTGCGTTGACAAATATGAGCGAAGTGGATGGGGTCGTCAGCGCAGACGAGCTCCTTGAGCGCGCTGTTCACTATGAGATGGATGCGATCGCAGTGACTGACCACATGAATTTACTATCCTACCCGCGCCTCAGTGCTCTGGTGGAAAAACTCCCCATCAAAGTCATCTATGGATTGCAGGGTGTCCTCTATGACGATGAGACGCTGCCTTTTTCACTGGGTGAAGATGTCTCTTTTGAGGGGACATTTGTAGCTCTGGACTTTGAGACGACCGGTCTTCGCCCGGACAGAGATGAGATCATAGAGATCGGAGCGGCAAGGATCCACAACTTTGAAGTGGTCGATACGTTTTCAACTCTTGTTAAGCCGAAACAAAAGATACCGGAGTTTACGACGGAGCTGACAAAGATCACCCAGGCGATGCTGGACAATGCGCCGGGACTGGAAGACTCCCTCGCAAAATTGATGGACTTTATTGGTGACGCACCGATTGCTGCTCATAACAGTGATTTTGACAGCGCCTTTCTCCGGGCAGCGCTGAGACAGTTTGAGAAAACTCTCGAGAATCCATTTATCGATACACTGGCGCTCAGTCATCTGTCATATCCTGAGCTGCGCACTCACAATCTCAAGCGCATGGCCAGAGAACTGAAGATCAAACAGACCCAGCACCATCGGGCACTTGATGATGCCATCGTCTGTGGCAGGATTCTCAGTTCACTCCTCATGCATTACCGCTCGGAGGGTATTCACTCCTTTCCGGAGTTAAATGAGAAAGCTGATGATGCTTTCTACCTCTCTGCTTCCAGAAAGTATTCTTTTACCCTCCTGGCAGTCAAAGAAGGGGCATTACCCCTTCTCTATGAACTCCTGAGTGATGCCAACCTCAATCACTTGGATTACAGAGGTCCTGCCATCCCCAGAAGTCGCCTGAAGACGCTGGGAGACTATTTCCTGCTCGGTAGCGGGGACGGGACGGGCGAGCTCTTTGAAGCTATCTACAATGCAGAGCCAATGGAGAAACTTTTGCAGAGAGCGTCGCTCTATGACTTTTTGGAGCTCCAGCCACCGGTTCAGCACCAACTTCTCATAGACAGACAGAGACTCGACAGCATGGATGATGTGATCGAGATCCAGTTGCGCATAAAAGAACTTTCAGAGAAACTGAATGTCCCTCTGGTTGCCACGACTCATAGTCGCTACCTCGATGATGAAGACTTTCTCTATAGAAATATCGTCCGTGAAGGGCAGAAGAGGGGATACGCATTAGAGTCTACTCCGGGCTATACTTTCCTAAAGACCAACGAAATGCTTCGAGCTTTCTCCTACTTGGGGAAAGAAAAAGCACGTGAAATCGTCATCGATAATACGAGAAAAATTGCTGAGTCGATTCCTCAACTCTATCCACTAAAGAAGGGTAAGTATCCTCCAACCATCGATCACAGTGATGAACACCTTCGCGAGATCTGCTTTGAAAAGGCAGCCTCTCTCTATGGAACACCTCTACCGGAACCGGTGCGGGAACGACTTGAAGATGAACTCCAAGGTATCATCGGAAATGGTTATGCTGTACTCTATATTGCCGCCCAAAAACTGGTCGACCGCTCAGAAGAGATGGGCTATGTCGTAGGCAGCCGCGGCAGTGTCGGCTCCTCCTTTGCCGCTACGATGGCGGGGATTACAGAGGTCAATCCTTTAGCGGCGCACTACGCCTGTGCACCGTGTGCACACTTTGAGTTTAATGTAGATCCGGACGTCGAAAACGGATTCGACATGCCGGAAAAGCACTGTCCACAATGCGGGGAGCTGATGTTTCAAGACGGATTCAATATCCCATTTGAGTCCTTCATCGGCTTTGACGGGAACAAAGAACCCGACATAGATCTTAACTTTGCCCCTGCCATACAATTACAGATGCACGCTTATACGGGCGAGCTGTTTGGAAAAGACCTGGTATTCAAGGGCGGTACGGTAAGTGCTGTCAAGGGACGCACAGCCTATGGCTATACAAAGTCTTATTTTGAAAACAGAGGAAGAGAACTCCCGGAGGCTGAGATAGAGAAGATCTGCTCACGGCTTGAGGGGATCCGAAGGAGTACTGGACAGCATCCGGCGGGGATCATCACGATCCCCCGGGGCGTCTCCATCTATGAATTCACACCGATTCAGTATCCTGCCCACAACAAAGCCAGTGGCGTGATCACGACCCACTTTGATTATGATGCGTTAAAGGGAAGGCTGATGAAACTCGATATCCTCGGCCACGATGTCCCGACACTGCTTCATGACTTGGAAGAGCTCTCTGGACTCTCTTCCCATGACATCTCATTGCGGGATAAAGAAGTGCTGCGAATATTTAACGGGGTAGACGCTCTCAATCTGCAAGATACCCGTTGGCAGCTTGGCAAGGGCACTCTTGGCGTACCTGAATTTGGTACGATGTTCACTCGTGGGATCCTCAACGACGTGCATATCGGAGGGATTGAAGACCTTGTGCGCGTGTCGGGACTGAGTCACGGGACGAATGTATGGGCAGGAAACGCCCAGGATCTTGTGAAGAAGGGCACGGTGGACTTCCGCCATGTCATTGCCACGAGAGAGCAGATCATGATCTACGGGCAGCAGATGGGACTCTCCCGCGCCTTCTCCTTTGATATCATGGGAAAGGTTAAGGGTGGAGCGGGACTGACTCCGGAAGAGATCACCACCATGCAGGAAGCAAATATTCCCGAGTGGTATATTGACTCCTGCAATAAGATTGGCTATATGTTCCCAAAAGCACATGCCGTCGCGTACGTGCTTAATGGTTTTCGCATCGCCTGGTACAAACTTCACGCGCCGGCAGCATTCTATGCAGCCTATTTCAGTACCAAGGTCGATACCTTTGACACTGCGCGCATGTGTCGGGGACTCGATGCTGTATTAGAAGAGTTGCAAGCGCCTAGAGAAGAAGGGCGGGTCAAAGACAAAGAGAGCAACACACTTGATCTCATGGAAGTCGTCTATGAGATGTATGCCAGAGGGCTCGACTTTGCCTCGCCAGATCTCTACCACTCCCATCCCTACAAGTTTCTCTTGACGGATGGAAAGATCCTGCCGCCACTTCGTGCGATTAACGGGGTTGGGGAGAATGCCGCTCAGGCTATCAGCGATGCCCGAGAAGAAGGCGCTTTCCTCTCCATTGAAGACCTCAGTACACGCGCCAAACTCAACCTCACAGCCGTCGAAGCCTTAAGAAACCTCGGTGTGCTCGAAGGGTTAAGTGAAACCAATCAGCTTGATCTGTTTAGCTTTTTATAGGAGGCATCATGTCCGTATCTCTTCATGAACTAAAAAAGTTGCCGAGAAGCGAGCGGTATGAGACACTACTACTTCTCGTAGAGTCTCAATTGAAGACAGAAAAGGACCGCACCGCCACTCTCGCCAATCTCTCAGCCATGATGATGGGGCTCGTGAACCGACTCAATTGGGCAGGCTTCTACCTTTTCAATGGAGAGGAACTTGTGCTTGGACCATTCCAAGGAGAACCCGCGTGTCATCGCATCTTGCCGGGAGAAGGAGTCTGCGGCAAAGCATTCATTGAAAAAACGTCGATTCTCGTCGACGATGTCCTCACCTTTCCCGGGCATATCGCCTGTGACAGTGCGTCGCGCTCTGAATTGGTGTGTCCGATTCTCGTGGAAACAGAGGCGATCGGCGTCATCGACTGGGATAGTCCGGAAGAGGCCAGATTTACTCGGGAAGAAATAGATCTAATTGAAGGGAAGGACGGCGACTGATGGCAGTCATGCGGGTCAACCCCAACCGGATG
>CALFKA010000191.1 GCA_937880545.1 uncultured Clostridia bacterium
GGAGAGACGAGCAGGCGACGCCAGACAGGAGGTTTCTTGACTCCCATCAGTTGAATTTTCAGCTGGAACATCGTATGCATAGCGACCTCCTTTGCTCCCGTGTTTCCGGGTGGATTATTTGTTTTCATTATACTGTAGAAAGGGTGATTTTTGTCATGTTCTGGACAAAAAAAGCGGGCTGAGCCCGCTTTGTCGGTTAGGAAGAGGCGAGATAACCTGCCTTTTCAAGGAGTTCTTTAGCTTTTTGGGTATTGGCATCGCTGACCTGAATGACAGGGCCTGTGCAGCCCATGCCGCTGCAGGCATAGACGCCTTCTTTCCAGAGAACCTGGACAGCATCTTCCAGTTCGAGGATATCGATGCCGCTGATGTCGCTGGTGACGACTTCTTCCGGTGGGGATACGACTTCCTCCACTTCTTCTTTGACTTTTTTGGGTTCGCCCTTAGCAAGGATGGCTTTCAGGCCGGCTTTTTCTGCCGCTTCGTATTCTTTCTTTGCAACAGAGCGCCAATCCCCCTGTGAGAGTCGCAGAGCATACTTCAGAGCTCCTTTGATGACGGGAGTGCCGGAGACGCGCGAGAGGATAAAGACGAGTCGCTCCTGCTCCTGACCGATGCCGGGACCGTATCCTTCTCCTACTGTTTCATAGCCTCCACCTGTATTAAAAGCGGAGAGCGTCTTCTGGAGGAGGTTTCCGGTGAGGCTGTCAGTGACAAGGATATCGGCTGAGCCCTGCAGGAGGTCATTGCCGCGCATGACGGCGCCGCCGTCGGAGCGGGCGGATCCTGCAAAGTGAATCTCGTAGCCGCCTTCTTGCAGTTCTTTCAGGCTTCTCTCCACCGCTCGAGCTCCGTCGACATTTAAGATCCCAACGGTGGGCTCTGGGATGCCGCTGGCTTTAGCGGTGATGATGCCGGCGAGGGCGCCGAGGACCATGGCAGGTACACGGTGCGCGCTGGCTGTGCCTGTGGTGGTGGCGAGGAAGACTTCTTTTCCTTTAGCGGGGGTGACGATCTTTCCAACCGTCGCCGTGCCTAGTGGGAAACTGTAGTGCATGCTGACGCACGCCTTGATACTTCCTTCATCGAGGAGTTCTTCCATTCTTTTGGCCTGGGCATTTTCATCTTCTGCCAGCTCTAAGGTCAAAAAGGTATCGACCTGGGGACCGATGGCGATGACGTCGGCGTTGGGGTTTTCCCTTGCAAACTCTTCGGCTGCTTTCAGTACGACCTCGAGACCGAGTTCACTTCCTGCCAGGGTGATGCCGATGGGTACGCGTTTGCCTACGCCGGTTTCCAGGGTGGTGGCGAGTTCTTCAAATACTTCTTGAATCTGACGCTTGATATCCATTATTCCCCCAGGGAAGCGGCAAAGTCCCTCAGAGCTTCGGAAAGCATCTTTCGGATTTCATCTTTACTGACGCCGGCTTCCTCGGCGACGCCCGGGTTCTTCTCCATGATGAGAGAGACGCCGTCAAAGAGGTTGGTCATGCGGGCGAGGAACAGGCTTCCCTTGCCGACGATCATGGCGCGCTCGATCTCTCCGTTGAGGAAAGACTGGAGGGCATGTCCGACATAGGGGACCCCCGAGGGGATATGACCCTGTGTGGGAGCCCAGCCCGGAAGACCGTGTTTTTCAACAAATTCATTGATCTGTGATCGTTCGATTTCCTTGCGCATGACGGCAAGGGCGGCGATCATCTTGTAGTTTGCGTTGGGGACATCGCCCGCGCCGGCGGGTTTGGTGATGTCGGGGTTTTGCATCTCGACGGAGTATACGTCGACATCAGAAATCTTCATACCGGCTTTATCGACGGGACCCGAGATCAGGCTGGTCATGACGGCCTGTGGGGAAGAACCGGTGCCGACCGTGTGGCTGCCGACGAGGTCCGTTCTCAGAATCGGGTGTACGCCGTCATTTTGCGTAATCAGGACGGCAAAGCCGCCGAGTACATCTTCAAAGACCGGGAGGTCTTTTTTGACATGGTCTTTTCCGTTCATGCCAAGTTTGGCGGTGGCGCCACCGGCAAGAACGAGGACTTTGTCATAGACACCGGCCTGCACGAGAGCGGCCGCCTTTACAATGGCGTGCATGGGGGCTGCGCAGAATCCGCGCGTGTCACTGCCTGTGGCATTGTCGGCTCCCATAATCTCCGCAATCGCTTTGGCGAAGTTGCCTCCGCCGCGCTGGTTCATGTCTCCTGCTGCTTCTTCTGAGCATTCGATGACGTAGGGAATGCTGAGAGGATCGATGTCGGACTTTTTCAGGAGCTCAAGACCTGCGAGGACGCCCGTCGCCTTGACGACGAGGTTTTCCATGATGACATGGCTGTCGAGGTTGGGGTCGATGTCGTGGGCGCGCTTGACGCAACCGACGACTTTTCCACCCGCCTGCAGAGGCTCTGCGTGGCGCTCATCAATTTCTGTCATGATGCGGCTGAGCTGTGCGCCGGGCTTTAGGGTTTTGAATTTTTCGGGCAGCTGGAGTTTGTCCAGTTCAGGCTGGATTTCTCCGACAAAGTTCTCTTCAAGGATGACGAGATCAAATGCGTCGCAGACCTTGATGAGACCGATGAGAAGTCGTTCCTCAAAAATATGGCCCATGGGTCCGTCGGGAGAGGCAGATGCCACCGGTTGATTTGACCAGGGCTCTTCGAGCTCTCTAAGTGCTTGGGGCTTCAGGTTTCCGATGTAGACCTGGTTGGGGGCGTAGGCCACCACTTCTTCGTAGCTTCGAAGATGATTGGGTAGTGCTTTGAGGTACTCACTCTCCGGATTGACTATCCGCTCTACGACCTGTGTCGTTCCATTTTGAATGACCATATCGGGAGCGTGCACCAAAATATAAGATGCGGCTCGTAAACTTGGGAACATCCTTCCTCCTCTTGTGTTATTGGAAAGGGTGATATTTCTATCACCCTTTTCCTACTTCTCAAAAACAGTTTGGGAGTCGACTGGCTGGGTGAGGGCGTTGAGGGCCCGCTTCACCAGTCTCGCTCTCAGTTTCTTCTCCTCTGCGTGCTCCAGGGTTGGATTGCCGAGAGGATAGGGGATCGCTACGGCCGGAACAATTCGGTTCGCTCCGACTGTGAGGCTGATGGGAACGACGGTACAAATATGCACCACCGGAAGTCCCGTTCGCTCGATCTCCTTAACCATCGTTGCACCGCAACGAGTACAGGTGCCTCATGTCGAGGTCAGGATGACCGCATCGACGCCGGCGGACAAGAGTTTCTGCCCAATTTCTGTGGCAAACTGCTTGGCGCTGGCTACGGCCGTCCCGTTACCGACGGTTGTGTAGAACATTTCATGGAGTTTTCCAATCTCTCCGGCGGCTTCCATCTCGCGAAGGACGTCAACGGGGAGGACGCGGTCGGGATCCTGATTGGCGTATACGGGGTCGTATCCACCGTGGGCGGTCTCGTGCGTCTCGCTGGTAAGATCCATAAAACCTTCCAGACTGTAACTGCCATACTTTGAAGCATTGGACGCTTCAATGTGGTCGGGATTACCTTTGGGGACAATTCCGCCGGAAGTGACGAGGGCGATCGTGGCGCTCGAGAGATCTTTCAGGGGCGCAGCAGGATCGACCCGGTCAAAGACCGGCATGGGGAATTCTGTCTCAAAGTCCTCACCTTTTATCTTTTTTAACAGCATGTCGACGGCGCGGGCGCTGCCTCTGTCTTCAGCAAAGAAGTTGACGCGGACACCTCTTGGGAAGTAGCCTTCCTCTTCGGGTCCGAGAATCTCTTCGCCTCGGGCAAGTTTGAGCGCCAGGGGCACCATGTCAGCCACCGCTTGACGCATACCGGCAGCGGAGTTGGCTGTCGGTACGATCTGGAGATGTTTTCGGAAAATATCCACACCGGGATTTTCTTCATACATCGCGGTGATAGCGGGGATGCCTAATTCTTCTTTGACAGCCGTTGCGATGGTCGCACAAGCGACACCGTAGCGGCCGGCATTGAAGGCGGGGCCGGCGATGAAGAGGTCTGGAGAGACCTCACGCACCATCTGCAGGATTTCTTCCTTCGCTTTATCGAGGTTTTCGTTAAAGTAGGAGTCACCACAGATGATGGTGGATACGATCTCCGCCTCATCGCGGAATGCGCCCTGGAGTGCCATCCCCGGACCGACTTTGCCTTCACGGATAGAAGGAGGGACATCTGCTTTTTCCTCTCCACCGATACCACCAAAGAATTGGTTAATATAGTGGAGAACGCGGATCTTGCTCACACAAGCTCCTTTCCTAGTCGTTGTAGTTAGAGTACTGCTCTCGGATGGAGCGCATCTCTTCCTGAATGGCATCGACATCCAGAACCATTTCCATCATGCCGATTTGTTCTTCGTAAATATCACTGTCCACTTCGTCTTTAAACTGAGGTTCAACAGCGTGGTACACTCTGAGTCCCAACGAGACTCCGGCCAGAGGACCTGCGTAGGTGGGATCTCCCGCGGTGACGGTTTCAGCGGCGAGGCCAGCAGCTTCTGCTTCGCCTCCTCCGATGACGACAACGACGTTGTCAGCACCGTACTCATCGGTGATCTCTTTTACTCTACGTTGATTTTCCAGGTCCATGGCACCTGCGGCCGTTCAGACAAAGCATTCTGTGGAAGAAAACACCACATCTGCTGTCGTGTTTTTTAGGCATTCTTGCATCGCGGGAGCTGGAATTCCGTCTCTGTCGCCGATGAGAATGACCTTTTTTCCATCATACAGGCTCATATTCATTTCCTTTCTTTTAGTCGCGTATAGTGTTTGTTTAATATCCTTTGGCACTGAGCTTGTTGAAGCCCAGCTCATTGGTAGCTCCGGTGATCGCCTGAAGTTCTACTGCGAGGGATCCGTCTTCGCGGATGGATTTGTCGCTTCCTCCGGCGATGACATGGACGACATTGATGTCGCCGATGACACGGTCGAGTTTGGGCAGGATGACGATCTCATTGGCGTTTCCGCCGGTGACGACGGCATCGGCTGCCTTGTCGGCGTCGGCCAGTGATTGTGATGCTCCGTCCACGCCAGCATACTCATCTGTGATGATGACGGTGGGAATACCCAGCGCTTCAATCTTTTTGCAGTTGAGGATGAGGTCGGTGTCGGGGTTACCGAAGCCTTCCTGGCTGATGATGATGCCATCGAGGCTCAGGTACTGAGCGAGTTTCGCGCTCCAGTCGGAGGAGCGGATCTTGTCGTCGAGGAAGACGTTTTCATTGGTGATGATGACACCGACGAAGTTAAGCTCGGTGCCGTGTTTGGCAAAGAGGTCTTCGACGACCGGGTTGTTCTGATGATGATAGGTGGTGTTCTTATCGCAGGCCGAGACACAGTTACCGGAGATGATCGCTCCGTCCATGAGTTCGGTCGGGTTGATAAGGGTCGGCAGAATCTTCTTGGCATCGACGCCGTAGACATACGTGTCGTGCAGAAGACCCTGGCTCTGAAGCATCTGGAGATAGGCCACGCGGGGCAGATCGGGATACTTCTTTGCTCCCTCCATCAGGGGCAGTGTCTCAAAAGTGCTCACTTCGTCGGGCTCCATCGCTTTGGTGGGCTCGGCGAGGAAGGTGGCAGCGCGCAGTCCGCTGAAGCGGAGGGCTTCTTCCTTCTCATAGGCAGTGAGTCCATCAGCAAGCGTGAATTCGAGAACGACATTGTTGAGCTGCGAGAATGGGGTGTAATCGGCGCCGGGTCCACACATGTCGACGATTCCCTCTTGGAAACCGACGATTTTGCCGATCGTGACGACAGCGGCTCCGCGAAGGACATTCGTGCGACCGCTTCCCACGGGAAGAACTTTTGAAACTGTTCCGGGGAAGACTTGGACGCCTTCATCTACCTTCGTGCGGGGTTCAATGACGTCTTTGACGGGAGTGATACGTACACTTTCGCCGGGTCGGGCGAGATGTACCTTGACATCGACAAGGCGCTCTTCGTTTTCTTTGAGATGAGCGACAAGGGCATCCTGATCGACATAGAGTGTTCCGTCTTTGACGGAAGTTTCCGGACCGAATTGTACATCCGAAATGTGGATGACTCCGAGTTCAAGACGCATATTATGCTCCTGTGTGACGTTGGATCATCTCTTCTACGGCTTCGGCACTGACTTGTTCAGAACCAAGTTCCTCACATTTCTCGCCATCCTTGTAGAGGATGATCGTCGGGAGGCCCAGCACTCTTTGCCCGATGGCAACGCGGCGGGCTTTGGTGATGTCCAGCGATGTGAAGTGAACTTTGTCCTTATACTTTTCCGCCAGCTCATGGACGGCCGGCATCAGAGCTTTACAGGGCTCACAGCTTGGGCTCCAATAGTCGACGAGAACATAGCCTTCCTTTTTCAGTACTTCTGTTTCAAAATTTTCGCGATCGAGTTCCAGCATAGTTCCTCCTTAATACTCGTTTTCGACGTAGGCTTCTGCCGCGATGGCAGCCAGCGCTCCGTCATTAGTGGCTGTGACAACCTGTCGGAGTTTCTTGGCGCGCAGATCTCCTGCGACAAAGACTCCAGGGGCGGATGTCAGCATATCTTCTCCGGCAGGGACATATCCCTGCTCGTCGAGGGTAAGTTTTCCAACCAGGAGTTCGTTTGCCGGGATGTAGCCGACAAGGACGAAGATACCAAAGGTTCCGTCATCTTCAGAAGCATGGACTTCTGTGAGTTCTCCTGTTTTGACGTTTTTGAGAACGAGTTTTTCTACGAGTCCGTCTCCGCCAATCTCCTCCACCACCGAATCCCATAAGACTTCTATATTGGGGGTGTTGAAAACTTTGTCCTGGATGGAGCGTGCGGCGCGCAACTCATCTCTGCGGTGGACGATGGTGACTTTGCTGCCAAACTTCGAGAGGAAGACAGCTTCTTCGACGGCTGTATCTCCGCCGCCGATGACATAGATTGGAAGCTCTTCAAAGAAGGCACCGTCACAGGTGGCACAGTAGCTGACACCTTTACCGGTCAGAACATCTTCACCGGGAACACCGAGTTTTCTCGGATTGGCGCCGGTAGCGACGATGACGCTCTTCGCGAAGTAATCACCTTTCGAGGTTGAGACCCTCTTGTCTTTTTGAGAGAAGTCCACGTCGGTGACTTTCTCAAGCTTGAGCTCTACTCCGAAGTGCTCGGCCTGCTCCGCCATGCGTTTGACGAGCCCTGGCCCGGTTTCGTTCACAGGCGCGCCGGGGTAGTTTTCTACCTCTTCTGTCAGCGCAATCTGTCCACCATACTTTTCCCCTTCAAAGAGAAGGGTGCTGAGCTTGGCGCGGCCTGCGTAGAGGGCGGCGGCCAGACCGGCGGGTCCTCCCCCTATAATAATTACATCGTACAGTTTTTCCATCGTTCTCCTTCCTGCTGCTAACGGCGTATGGCATTTTGAATAAGCGAAAGATCGACCAGCATCGCGTCTTCTCGGGCGGCTTCATCGAGGAGGTAGTGCCGGGTTTCCCGGGTCTTTTTCTCCGTGGCGATAGCCGCTTCGATCAGGGCGAGCGAGTCAAAATCCAAGGTGTGCCCTTCTTCCATGAGCACAGACTTAAAAGGCGTCTCCGACGGCCGCACACTCCCACTGAGGGGGTGTGAGCGTAGAACCCACCCTTTATGGACAGCATCGCGTATCCGAAGGAAGAGCGAAGCCATCGACTCGTCAAAAAACAGGATGTTCTCAAGTGGCTTTTCTCGCAACACCCTTGGATTGTTTGTCCAAATAACCATTCGGCAGCCCTTTGTTATTACCATTGTTACCCAATTATAACACGGAAGTGCACCCTGAAGAAGGCTCGAAAGAGCTTAAAGTTCCATCATCTTCTACATAGTGTTACATATTATAGACATATTGAAAAAGAGAATGATAGTTTTACAGAGAAGAAGAGAGAGCATTATCAGAAATCAAAAGGAGGATCGTCAACCCTATCGCGTCAAATCGTAATGATCGCGTCAGAATCGTGAGGATCGCCTTGACGATTCGCGCATGAGCTATCGTTTTGCTTAAAAATATAGAGCCAAAGTGGCGAGAACTTAAGTAAGCGGACAGGTATGAACAAATACTATAATCATTGACTCGATTGACAGGCAAGCTTCAGGTGAAAGTTCACTATACATGGTATAAGAAATATCCATCATCACGCCAAGAGTCCTATCTCTTGGATCTTCTCGACGAAGGAAAAGCATAAGGTAACGGTGGTTGAGAGAAATAGACGAAAAAAGCGGCAGTTGCCGCTCTTTTCTATTGGTGGAGAGTATTATTTGGTCAATTGTCAGAATAGGAACAGGAAAGCAAGAGAGACGAGGATTCCGGTGTAAAAGAGGACCATGAGACAGTAGCCCATGATGTCCTTTGCCTGAAGTCCTGCGATACCTAGAGCGGGAAGCGCCCAGAAAGGCTGGATCATATTTGTCCAGGCATCTCCCCAGGCGATAGCCATGGCAGAGACGGCCGGGTCGACGCCCAGCTTAATGGCTGCCGGCATATTGATCGGCCCCTGGACAGCCCACTGACCGCCTCCGGAGGGGACGAAGATATTCACCAAGCCCGCCGACCAGAAGGTGAACAGCGGGAATGTCCTTGTCGTCGAAATGCCAAGGAAGAAGTTGGTGATCGTGATCGCTAAACTGACTCCTTCAGGATTCTTACCGGTCATCATACCCATGATGCCCGCATAGAACGGGAACTGAATGAGAACACCTCCTGCTCCCCTGATGGATTCGTTGATCGCATTCACGTAACGAATAGGGGTGCCGTGTAGCAGGACACCCAGCATCAGAAAGATAAGATTGACGATGTTGAGGTTCAGATCCACTTTTTTGACGGACCAGAAGAAGTAGACGAGATAAGTAAAGGCGAGAGCAACAACAACGTAACTCAGAATAGGGCTGTTTTCCAGTTTCTGAGCAGGTGTCTTATCGACGGGTTCTTTATATTCTGACTCATCCATGAGAGCGGATGGATCCACCACCACTGTATTTTCTGAGTCCGGATGCATGGCGCGATTGAGAAATGGCAAAGTAACGATGATAGCGATTGTAACAATTAGATTGGCAGTAGAAAAGATGGTTCTGGAGACGGGGATAAGTTCCGTGATCAGTCCTTCCGAAATAGTTTGCAGCTGTGTGAGGTCTGAGTTGACCTGTAAGGGGATGGAGCCTGAAAAACCTGCGTGCCATACGACAAAGCCTGAATACGCAGAAGCGATCAGCAGGCGATAGTCGACATTGGGTACGGCGCGGGCGAGTTCTCTTGCGAGGAGAGCACCGACAATAAGTCCAAACCCCCAGTTGAGCCAGCAGGCAATGCCGGAGACAAAGGTAACGAGAAGAATGGCTTGTCCTGGTGAGTGGGCAAGTGAAGCAATCTTCTTAAGGAGACGTTTGACAGGACCGGAGATGGCGAGGGCGTTTCCGAGCACCAATACCAACATCATCTGCATGGTGAAGGGCAAGAGTCCCCAGACACCGCCGCCCCAGTGCTTGACCATGTCAAGCGGACTCTGACCAGTAGCGGGTATAGCTGCCACAAAAGTGATGATTGTCAGGATGACTGCGAAGATAAAAGCATCCGGAAGGTAGCGCTCCATGAGTTTTACGCTTCCCCGAGTGACTTTTTTAAACATCAGCTTCCTCCTTAAATTCACTCTCCACTAGTTAAATTTTATTCCTTTTTTGATGATTGTCAAGAATTAGTAGAATAAATGCATAAGAATAAACATTATAAAAATAAATCAACAATAATTTATATATGAAATAGCTAATAAGGACGGGAGATAGAAAAAACTGTTTCATTCTTGCGCAAGTGGGTTTATGATAAACACTGGATATAAGAGCTAAAGAATGAAATCGTGCAACACGAATGGATCAGGGAGAATTCATGAAAAAGACCAGAGTTATCATTGCCCTCGGAGGCAATGCGCTGGAAGAGAAAGGGCGTCCCTCCACCGCTGAGGTGCAGTTAGAGATTGTCAAAAGAACCAGTGAATATATAGCAGATATCATCGCCGCCGGTTATGAGGTGGCTATCGTACATGGAAACGGCCCACAAGTAGGGAGGATCCTGCTTGCCTCAGAGACAGCCTCGGAGGTCACTCCGACTATGCCCTTTGATGTGTGTGGCGCCATGAGTCAGGGATACATCGGCTACCACATTCAGCAAGGACTCAAGCCGGCTCTTGAGAAGCGGGGTATCCACTTGCCGGTTGTAAGCCTTGTGACACAGATGGTAGTGGACCCGAAAGATCCTGCTTTCATGAATCCCACAAAACCCATTGGCCCCTTCTACTCAGAAGACATAGCAAAAAGATTTGCTAAAGAGAAGGGTTTTGTCGTGAAGGAAGATGCGGGGAGAGGCTGGAGACGTGTTGTGGCTTCCCCCATCCCGAAACGTGTTGTGGAGATAGAGACGGTCAAAGCTCTGTGGGGGAAGACTGTGGTCGTCACCTGTGGAGGCGGCGGAATCCCCGTCGTGGAAAAAGAAGATGGCTCTCTTATGGGAGTGGATGCGGTTATAGATAAAGACTTTGCGGCAGAGAGACTGGCAGAAGATCTGGACGCAGACCTCCTCCTGATCCTGACAGATGTCGAGAATGTCTCCCTCTGTTTCCACACGCCGGATGAGCAACTGCTGGAGCATCTGAACGTGAAGGATGCTCAGAAGTATATTGAAGAGGGGCAGTTCGCCTCTGGAAGTATGCTTCCAAAAGTCATGGCTGCTACCGCCTTTGTCAGAAGCAAGCACGGAAGAAGGGCAATCATCACCTCATTATACAAAGCCATGGATGCCCTGAATGGAGAGTGTGGTACTGTCATCGACGAAAATAATTGATGCCAAAGTGGTCCGGAGTCTATCCTCCGGATTTTTTATTCTCGAGACAATTCTGCTTTTTAAAATAGTCTTTTTGAAATACATATGATGCAAAATAAATAAAAAGATCTCGCCCTTGTAGCATCCGCTCTCCTTCTATTTTTCAAGTCGTTTTTTTAAGGTGTGTAAACAATCAGGATCACATCAAGTATTTTGTTTCTATAATGCTTATCAAAGAGCAGAGTTTGCTTGAAATTCGGGCAGATGAGAGAGAAAAAGAGTAAATATATACTCTAGATATTTGTAGTATATCGATAGATAGAAAATATTTTTATGTTCTGATAATGGTCAGATGGTGAAGGTTTCATGGAAAAGCAGCTGTGTTGCCGAAACAATATGTTGTTAAGTAAATGTAAGTTCGTATTCTTTAGTTTCTTCTTTCTCACTGGGTAATGCTTTACTAGAAGTTACATCCTACACTGCCACACGAAGCGAAAGATATAGAAGGAATACGACAGAAGCTGAAATAGGATGGTAACTTCATGTACGGTGGAGGAACAGAAAACAGCTATTCCACGACATCACCAAAATACGAAAAGATCGGGCTGGAAAAGAACGAGACTTTCACCATCTTTCAGCCCTCCAAACGGAACAATTCTTATTAAGTTAAGGAGGAACCAAATGACCGGATTAATTTTATGGCTACTATTTGGAGCAATTGTTGGCTGGCTGGCAGGCCTTATCATGAAGGATAGCCGAGGGATCATCGGCAATATCATTGTCGGTATTCTTGGTTCGGCTTTGGGCGGATGGCTTTCTACCGTGACCATGGGCACAAACTTTAAAGACTTTTCCATTGAAGGGATTGCCTTTGCTGTCGTGGGAGCGATGATTCTGCTCTTCCTGAAGAAGCTGCTGGTAGGCAAAGCCGGCTAAGAAGATCAATTCCATGGCGGAGATGAAAGTCTCCGCTTTTTTATGCCATAGAAGTGTAGTTGGGATAGCTGGAAAGAGCTTTCTCATCTACACTATTTTTCTATCATGAGCTTGTAAATGAATGAGGGGTTCTTTTTGGGATCTCGCACCTGTAATAGAAACAGTTGTCCATAGGCTCGCTAGCTGCGATCAGTGAAATAGGTTGGGCAGCGTTTACTCAATGGACTACAAGGTTTGGCGACGAGCACAGGAGAAATATTTGCAAACCATTTGTAGAAGGATTCCCGAGACCTGATAGAGCAGAGTGACGAAAAAGATCATGCAACTCATTTCTGATGAGCATTTTCCAACTGGAATTTACGGATGTAAGAGGGAAGCGCATTGATGATGCGAGAAGGAAGAACGGGGCACTGTGTTTTCGCCAACTCATCCGCCACGTAACCATGGAAGTACACGGCAGCTTTGAATGCGTCCAAGGGATCAGGGAAGTAGGCAAGAAAAGCACCAAGAATACCACTGAGGACATCGCCGGAGCCTCCTGTGGCCATACAGGCATTTCCTGTCGTATTCACAAAAATCCCTTCTGAGGTATAGAGGCGGCTGCGGTGTCCCTTCAGGAGCACGCTTACTCCTCTCTGCATTGCCCAGGAGAGGTTTTCTTCATCATCATCAGACAAGCCGCTCAGTCTCCTCCATTCACCGGGGTGAGGCGTGAGAAAGGCGAAAGATGGGGGAATGAAAAGGGAGAACCTGGCAATGAGGTTGAGAGCATCCGCATCGAGAACAATTTTTTGATGAGGAAAGACTTTTGAGATGACAGACTCCAGAAGATCAAGCTGCTCCCCAAAGCCGGGTCCGATGACCAGAGTGTCAGCCCTTCGGATAAGTGGATCCATTGTCTGCACATGATACCAGTCGGCCACCATCACTTCTGGGTAGAGGCTGTGCAGAGCAGAGTGGTTGCAAGGGTCTGTGGCGGCGCTTATAAGACCGGCGCCGGCATGCAGAGCCGCGCCAGCAGCCAGCATGATGGCACCACCATAGCGGGCATTTCCTCCTATCAGGAGGACTCTGCCATAGTCGCCTTTATGGGTGTAAGGATCTCTCTCCCTGAAAAGGGGCAAGATACTCTCATGCTTCAATTGTTCCATGGGCACCTCACAATGCTCTTCATGATACGTTTTGTTCAATTATACATTACTCAAAGGGGTTAGGAGTGGAGAAAGACAACAACAATCCTCACAGTTGTATTAAGTTATGAGGATAGTACTACCCTATCATTAAAGTATGATTGATTAAAAAGCGGAAAGGGAAAGTTATCGGGTGATTCAATAGCAATTTAAATGCGACGTGCAGGAGATGCTCCTCAGGTGTCTTGAAATCATGGGTGAGGAATATACTTCAACGAATTATAATCCTACGATGAGCGATGGATCGGTGTCTATACGACACGACATCTGTGACAAATCCAGCCCCAATCATTGAGGCTTCAAAAACTTTTTATGATCTAGTCGATGAGTTTGATAACTGATCGGTGAAAGGAGTGAGTAACACTTAAGCAACCGACCTAGCTCATCTGTAGCAGGTAGGTTATGACTCTAGCGAAGTCTTGAATGTTACAACATCAAAAAAACGAGCCAAGTAAGTCGAGTGGTCGGTTGGTATTTCAGACTCAAGTAGTATGATAAAAAAGAAAAAGACAGACCATTTTTCAAAGTCTGTCTTTTCAACCAGATAATGCGGAAAGGCGTTTATTATTGTAGTCTTTTAATCAATTTTTCAATTGCGGCAACAGAGTTGAAATTATCTGGAATCAAATCGTTTACAGTAATCGCCACGTTAAAGTTGTTGTTAAGATCCATTACTAAAGCTACGATATCCATCGAATCCAGATAACCTTGATCTATTAAAGTCTCACAATCGTTGATATCATCAGGTCTTTCCATGATAATATCCTCTAAAATTTCTATGATTTCTTCTCTCATCACGTCTCTCCTATTAAATAATCAATAACTAATATGTTGATAAAATCAATAGCTTAAGAATTCAGATATTATAATCCCTTATATCTCTCAAGCAGACGTTGCTTATCAACTTTTCCATTTCTAGTATACAACATTTGATCCAAATAAATGTACTTATCGGGATGCATTATTTTTGGTAGATGCCTCAATAGTTTTTTATTCAACTCTCTGGTAGTGACTTCTTTGCCAGTGAAAAAGGCAATTATTTTTTCTGATTCACTGTCAAATACACAGCCTATTTCTTTGATCTCATCAATCAGAATCAGTGAAGCTTCGATTTCTCCAAGTTCTATACGGTGACCCTGCCTCTTAATTTGGTGATCTTTCCTTGATACAAATACTAGCTCACCATTGTTATTATAGTATGCGAGATCGCCTGTCTTATAAACGAAGTCCCTGTAGAAATCGTGATCCGGATTTTGGATGAATACTTCTTCGCTTTTTTCTTTATCGTTGAAATAGCCTAAACCAACACCGGTACCTCGGACGCATATCTCACCAGTTCCTTCGGTTATTTTTCGATTCTTATCGTCAACTAAAAAAACTTCTTTGTTCTTGCAAGGGTATCCCAATGGAATAATTTCATCATCAGAAAACTCTCGGTCTAAGACATAATATAGGCAATCCACTGTTGTTTCAGTTGGGCCGTATAAATTGATAAATGTCGCTTCGGGACATGCTTTACGCCATTGATTTAGATGTTTCGTGAAGAGCTGTTCGCCGGCAAAAGTGATGAGGCGTAGTTGCCGGGGAGGATCTAGTTCTAAAATCCCAGAATTAGCAACCATTGCTATAGCTGATGCCGCCCATAGTACGACGGTAATGTTTTTATTCCGTAATAGAGCAAACAAATCTCTTGTAAATACGAAACTTTGAGGCTGAAGCACATAAAGGGTTGCTCCAGACTTAAGCATTTGATAAATGTCTTTAACTGATGCGTCAAAGAAAAAGGGAGTTTGATTGCCAATAGTGTCATCTGAATTTATCATTGTTACTTGATTGAGCCATTCGGTTAAATCAATGACTGCTCTATGAGATATTACAACTCCTTTAGGTGTCCCAGTGGAACCAGATGTAAATAGGATATAACATGGATTTGTATCAATAAACTCATGTCTAATTCTGTCAAATACTATTTGATCATCCGGTTTTAACCTATATGACGTTGCCTCGTCAAAGGAAATAAGCTTACAAAAATTGTGACTTTCCTCGATGTTTTTCATCGTTATCATTGCAGAGGGTTTG
>CALFKA010000192.1 GCA_937880545.1 uncultured Clostridia bacterium
GCCAAGGGAGGCGCCAATGCCTTCTATGCCGTAGGGCTAAAAAATGAAGGATGGGGGCTCGTTATAAAAATGGAGAGCGGCGCCATGGAACTCCTTCCCGGCGTGTTGCTCCATGCACTGGTGCAACTTGGCGTCATCAAAGAAAATGAGATCGATCCTCTCCGCGACCTGCTCGCAGAAGACATAAAAAATCACAGAGGAGATGTAGTAGGTCACACGAGATATCATGTGGACCTGAAGAAATACTGATGAATGAGAAAAAAGGGCTCTTTTATGTAGTGCTCGCTCAGATCATATGGGGCATCATGCCCGTTTACTGGAAATATACGACCTTTGTCAATTCCTTCGCCTTGATTGCTCACCGCATCCTGGGCAGTTTTGTGTTCATGGTGCTTCTTCTTGTCGTGATCAGACAGTGGAAGACTTTTGCTGCAAACTTCCGAGATGCAAAGACACAGCTTCGCTACAGTCTTCCCGGTGCTATCATGGTCATGCTCAACTGGTCCATCTATGTCTACGCTATCCAAAAAGGTGAGATCCTTCAGACCACTTTGGGCTATTATATCTGTCCTCTGCTCCTCGCCTTTATCGGTTGGACTTTCTTCGGAGAAAAACCCCGAACCGCCCAGTACGTGGCGGTAGTACTCTCGACCATCGGCGTCATCTTGCAGACAATAGCTATCGGAAAAGTCCCCTACTACGCCTTTGCCGTGGCTCTGACTTTTGCCGTTTATTCCGCCATCAAGAAGAAGACCCCTTATGACTCCATCTTTTCCATGGGGTATGAGACGCTGTTTCTACTTCCGGTAGCACTTATCACCCTGGGACTTGCCCGAACAGGTGGCTGGGAGCTGACCCAGAGCGTCTCCCGCTCCACTTATATGATTCTTTTCATCGCAGGACCTATGACCGTTCTTCCCCTTCTTCTGCACGCCCACGGCATCCGCTCTGTCCCTCTGAGCGTTTCCGCCTTTATCCAATACCTCTCCCCCACGATGGCCATGACGTTGGGCATCCTGGTGTATGGAGAAGCCTTTGATACAAACCGGCTGATCGCCTTCAGCTTTTCCTGGGCAGCCCTCATCCTCTTTGCACTCGATCAGTGGCGCCATCTGAGAACTCTCCCGAAAGAATTAGATGTAGAGTAACTCTTTTGCTTCCCGTTTTACTTCTTCTCAGAAAGCTTTCTTCCTGAGTGTCTTTAGATGTCAGGAGGCTATCGATGAGGAAATTCAAAAAACCCAAAGAGCAAAAAGAATATTTTGTCACTTTCGGTTGACAGATGACATTTTTGCCACTAAACTCTTACCATAGGCTTTGACGGGAAAAAGTACGTGCTCTCTTCTGACTCCAGAGAATTTGCCACCTGCTGAGAGGCAATGTCCAGAATGCACCGAAAGAACATCCCCGAGCCTCCGACCGAAATCATGAGAGAGTAGACTCGGACGGGAGCCCCCGTTACAGGGCATGGCTATCGCATTTGCCGTAGCCGAGAGAAGCAATTTGGGTGGTACCACGTAGAATACACGTCCCTTTACAGGGGCGTTTTTTATTTCAGGAGGAAGAACATGACCCCATCACAGATTAAAGCCGCTTCCGTTCCCACACTGCGCGAAACCGCATGGCAGATCAAACACATTAAAGATACCTTTGAGCGAGAACTCGCAAAAGAGCTAAATCTCACTCGCGTCAGCGCGCCGCTGTTTGTCGAGTCGGCCTCGGGGCTCAACGATGACCTCAGCGGTGTGGAGCGTCCGGTGGAGTTTGCCTTGGGAGACACCGGTACTCAGTGCCAGGTCGTCCAGTCACTCGCCAAATGGAAGCGAACGACTCTCTGGCGCTACGGCTTTATGCCCCACGAAGGCCTGTATACCGACATGAATGCCATCCGCCGTGATGAGGTCCTGGGGCCTTTCCACTCGATCTATGTCGACCAGTGGGACTGGGAGCAGATTATCCTCCCCCAGGAGCGGACTTTAGAAACCCTAAAGGATATTGTTCGCAAGATCTATCGTGCACTGAAGGCGACAGAAGCTTCCTTAGGGGGGGAGTGCATTCTCCCCGACGATATCATATTCATGAGCTCACAGGAGCTTGAGGACAAGTTCCCCCACCTCACCCCCAAAGAGCGAGAGCACGCCCAGCTTCGCGAGAGCGGCTCCCTCTTCCTCATCGGTATCGGTCACCCACTGAAAAGCGGAAAGCCTCATGACGGACGCGCCAGCGACTACGACGACTGGGAGCTAAACGGTGATATTCTCGTCTATCATGAACCCGGCGCATGCGCCCTGGAGCTCTCGAGCATGGGGATTCGCGTCGATCGAATGGCCCTACTTCGACAGGAGGAATTAAAAGGCCACCCTCACGACCTTTCCCTCCACTATTATCAGGGGATTTTGAACAATGAATTCCCCCTCACCATCGGAGGGGGGATCGGGCAGTCGCGCATGTGCATGTACTTCCTGAAAAAGAGACACATCGGGGAGGTACAGTCTTCCTTCTGGCCTCAGGATATGCGAGACGCCTGCCGTGAGCAGGGCATCGTTTTGCTGTAAGAGTTAAATCTACTTTCTTTCTCTCGAGAGAGCCGTAGCGACCGCTGCGGCTCCTCTCTTCTCTATGTGGGATGAAAGAATGCGAAAAAGCAAAAAGAAAATAGTATCAGGAGTCCTACTGCTCATCGCTCTAACCTTTTTAGGGCTTGCCCTCCGGGAGCAGTTGAGCTTAAGAAAATCACAAACTCTTTCAGATAAAATAAAAGAAGAAGTAAGCTACATGCAAGACGCCCCTCAGACGGTTCGATATATGAACGCAGAGGGGGAGATTCTTGAGCTCTTAGAGGTACAAATCCCAAACGGCTGGGATAAGATCAGTTCCGAAAACCCCATGAAGCGCCGTATCGATTTTGACAGGCTCCACGAGGTCAATCCCGACATTGCCAGATGGCTAAGTATCCCGGGGACGATTGTGGAATATCCGGTCATGCAGGAAAAAACGCCGGGAGTCTATTATTACCTCTGGCGCGATATGGAGGGAAATAAAAACGGTTGGGGGTCTCTCCTGCTTCCCGCTATAGAAGACACGACCGATATGGCTCACACCATCGTCTTTGGCCACAAAACAAGCCGAGGCGATTACGCGTTTGCGACGCTCCCCAAATACAACTCCGGCACTTACTACGAAGACAACCCCTACGTGTACCTCTACTACCCAAACCGCGTGGAGCGCTGGGAGATCTGGATGGGCGGAAACGTTCTTGGTACCGATATGGTCTACCGTCTCCCCTACACGTTAGGCAGTGAGCGCTACGAAGATCTCTTAGGCTGGATTCAGTCCAAAGCCGAAGTTGGAACCAACATCGCTCCCGACAAAAATACAGAGACTTTGGTACTATCTACTTGTAATGACCGCTTCGGAGGCGACCAGGAAGGGCGCTACATCCTTGCAGCAAAGCCCAGCTTGTTCTACTATTATGATGAACAGCTCTACACACCGGGCTTGAAACTTGAAGGCGTAAGGGCCAAACAGGGCGCCCCTGTGTGGAGAAAAGAAAACAGGGATCATTTCTGACACTTTATAGATAGAGGCACATACCTACAAGCTAAAAAATGAGGAAAGGAAAATTTTATGAATAAAACGAATAAAAAAGTTATCGTATCCATTGTCTTGGTCGCTATCTTGTTACTTACAGGGATCGTGGCCCTTTGGACAAAAAGCGCAGCGAAGGTCGCGTTAGAAGACGCGCCGGAGACACCCGGCGAAACCTCTGAAGAGACGCAAGCAGAGACGTCCGTCGCGCAAGAGCAGGCGGAAACGCCACTCGCCCCCGGTCCAGAAGATCAAAAGCCCGAAGAGGAAAAATCTGAAGAGTCCACCGCAGAAGCCCAGAAGCCCGTAGTCACAGAGACAAAACCCGGCTCCTCCACACCGCAGAGCCAAGGAACTCAGACCCCCGGAAGCTCGAAGCCAAATGTGACCTCTTCCACGACGACAAAGCCACCGGCTCAAGGCTCTTCCGGCGCCACAAAGCCCTCGACCCCGGCGCCCTCTAATCCGAAACCACCGGCCGTAGCGCCCTCTAACCCAAAACCCGCAAATCCTCCCGCCTCAACCCCCACAACACCAAAGCCCTCAAACCCGCAAAAGAAGTGGGTCGTCGATAAACCTGCGTGGACAGAGACGATCCCTGCGGTTACCGAAAGAGTATGGGTCGTTGATAAGGCCGCTTGGACCGAAACAAAGGAAGTGGTCGTAACTCCCGAGAAGACAGAGGAAGTGTGGGTGGAGACGGCGCCCGCCCGATACAAAGACGTGATTATTTGTTCATGGGGGAAAGAGTTTGACTCGCTAGACGCCTACACTATAGCTTATCTTGAGGATAAAGCCGGCCCAAGCTACAGCGTACACTCCGTTCTCGTCTCCGAAGCCCAGGGGCACTACCAGACAAACACTACCCCCGCCGTCACTGAAACCCAGACCATCCAGCACGAAGAGGAGGGTCACTGGGAGACGAAGGTTATCACTCCCGAAAAAACGATTTACCACGAAGAAGTGGGGCACTGGGAGTAGATGCAAAGAGAGTAAAAGACGAAGAGGCCTACGCAGGTGGGTCTCTTTTTTGTGAGCCGAGGAAGCGAAACAAATTTCTGACATATACCTAGTGACCGATAAGAGATCCGATAGAGAGGATGAAAAATGAGAAACAAAATGAGGGGACTGGAAGATATCGATAAAAAAGACCCGCCTTTAGAGGCGAATCGCTCACTTTTGCGTTTGACCCACTTGTAGTTGTTGTATCCCTGCGCACCACCGCCCATTAGTAGCAGGAGTTCCAGGTTCTTTCTTTCGCAGGTAGGGCAGAAGTCCACTTCCACTGGGCTAATGTAGGGAGTGGTAAAAGAAAGGGCAGCCTGCTGGCTGCCTACTTTGTGATGCGAAGTTCTTCTATTCGGTTCTTCTCGATCTTTTCCACCTTGTAGGTGACACCGTCAAGGAGAAGCTCCTCTCCTTCCTCCGGCAGACCTCCCAGTTCACCGAGGACAAAGCCTCCGATGGAGTCAAACTCTTCTGATTCAATGCCCAGATCCAGCACCTCATTGACGATCTCTATGCGTGTGGAACCTTCGACAAGGAATTCATCGTCACTCAGAACACGGATTTCTTCTTCCTGATCATCGTATTCATCGTTGATGTCACCGACGATGGCCTCTACGAGGTCCTCCATCGCCACAATACCTGATGTCCCACCATATTCATCGAGGACGATGGCAATCGGGACACGCTTTTCTCGCATGTCTCGGAAGAGCTCATGGCTCTTGACAAATTCATAGGTAAAGTAAGGCTCCCTCATAATCTGCTCCACATCGAAATTATCTTCTGTGGCGCCGAGGAGAAGGAGGTCCTTTATATAGAGCACGCCGATGATGTCATCGATCGTCTCCCGGTAGACGGGCATGCGGGAGAACTGCTCGGTTCGAAATATCGTAAGAATCTCTTCATAAGGTGTCGTGACATCGATGCTGATCACTTCGGTTCTCGGCGTCATGATGTCATCCGCCTGGGAGTCTCCGAACTCGAAGACATTGTAGATCATGGTTTTCTCTTCGCCCTTTAACACGCCTTCTTCATGAGAGGCGTCGATCATGCTCTTGATCTCCTCCGCACTGGGATAGCCTTCCACAACAGTATGTGTAATCCCAAAGATACGCAGGATGCCGTTTGTCAGTGGTGCCAAGAGATAATAGAGGGGGCTAAAGACGATGAGGACGATGCGCAGGAGCCAGTGGTAGCGTAGGAGCATCCGCTCCGCACGATCCGCTCCCAGGCTCTTCGGGATGATTTCACCAAAGATCACCACAATGACGATCGCCAGGAAGAGGCCGACAATGCCTCCGGTGAGTCCCCAATGAGAATGAAAAATCCACGCCAGAATGACACCGAGTGTCATGTTGGAGAGGATATTGGCGATCAACAGCGTCCCTTCGCTGCGATCGGAGTGTTCAATGACATGTTGGATATACTTCGTGGCCTTAGCATCTTCATCGAGAAGATACCGATGACGCAGACGACTGAGCGCCAGAAGCGCTGTCTGCATCGCAGAGAAAAAAGCCGAAGAAATCAAGCAAATGACGGCAATCAATATTGCCCAGGTACTACCAGGTTCCAATGACTATCACTCTCCTATACTGGGTCTGGAATCTTGTAATTTGAGCGCAAACTCTGATGCCAGTTTATCGACTCTGGCATTGTTTGTCAATAAACGTAAAAATTCCTCGAGGGAGATGTCTTCCTCTTCCTCTCGGTACTTTTCAAACCACTTTTCCAGTGTCGGGCTCTGGGTGCTCAGGTGCCCCTTGACCTTCCGGTAGGAGATCGCATCAAAGCGCTCTACCTGCTCCAAAAGTGCCTCCCAGAGTTCTCGGTTTTCCACCGGCGTCTTTGCCTTCGTCTTCCATCCGTTTCGTCGCCAGGCTTCGTACCATTTCTCTTTCAGTCCATTTATAATATACGCCGAGTCACCATAGACAACGACCGGCAGATCGGTGCGGCGGATCGCCCGCAGTCCCTCGATCATCGCCGTCATCTCCATGATATTGTTCGTGGTGTTGTGCGTGCCTCCGCTGATTTCTTTTTCATGGATTCCATAGAGCAGGAGCGCTCCATATCCTCCGGTATTTTCTTCTTCCTGATTGCCCTTACAGGCGCCATCACAAAATAGCTCAATACGGTTCAAAGTGCCTCTTTTCAATTGTGAAAAAATTTGTTATAATTGACCTCGGGTATCACATAATGTTTATGAAATGATCTTCATAAACATCTCACGAACATTCACACTTGTGTCATTGTCAATGGCACATTTCTTATACTGCCCCATCTGTCCTGATACCCGCTTCGACAGCGAAGCAAATATCTCTGCCACAGGTCAGTATCCCTGTGTCAAGCCATAAAGGAGGAATAATGGCTCGGCCCACCAAACCCCGACGCGTCCGTCACCTGCCTACTGTCACAGAATTCCGCCCCAGTAAACGAGTCAGACAGAGCATACTACAGCTGGGAATCGACGAGTGGGAAGCTCTTTACTTAAAAGATGTAGCTAAGCTTACGCAGGAAGAATGCGCAAAGATGATGGGCGTCTCCCGCCAGACCGTTCAGATGATCCTGGAAAGCGCACACTATAAAGTGGCTCTTGCGATTACCGGCGGCTATACCCTGCAGATCAGTGGCGGAGAGGTTGTTCTCCATCACTGTCTCTTCGAGTGCAAGGACTGTGGTCATACCCGCGAAGTAGCCGCTAACGAGAAAGACACCACTTGTCCGAAATGTCACAGCGCCAATACCCACTGTGTCATCGACGACTTCTGCAAATTGCACTGCCAGCGACACGTCGATATTGAAGCGTAATTAAGAGGTGAAAGAAAGGCACACATCTGTGTGCCTTTTTCTTTTTAGTAGTTCGTCTCTTTCAGTTCGAAGTGTTCTCTGGGGTGTTTGCAAGAGGGGCACATGGCCGGGGGTTCAAACCCTTCGCTTACATAACCACACACACCGCACTTCCAGCGCACTTTGTCTTCTCTCTTGAAGACTTTATTATTCTCAATATTTTCTTTCAGCTTGAGATAGCGTTTTTCATGCTCAACTTCTACTGCGGCAATCGACTTAAACGCAGCGGCTACATCGAGGAATCCCTCTTCTCTGGCCACTTCCGCGAAGCCGGGATAAAGAATTTCGTGCTCTTCTTTTTCACCTTCAGCAGCAGCCAAGAGGTTTTCCACTGTCGTGCCTTCGACGCCTGCGGGGTAGGCAGCGGTAATCTCTACCATGCCGCCTTCTAAGAAGCGGAAGAAACGCTTGGCATGAGCCTCTTCATTTCTCGCTGTTTCGTCAAAAATGTCAGCAATCTGATGATAGCCTTCCTTGCGAGCGATCTTGGCGTACATGGTGTATCTGCCACGCGCCTGAGATTCACCGGCAAAAGCTTTGAGAAGGTTCTGTTCCGTCTTGGTGCCTTTAATGGACATCTATGTGTCCTCCTTTCATAGAGGATTTTATTGATTAAGAATATGATGAGATACGATACTATTCGGCCATCTGGTCTGCACTCAGGGGCAGAGGAACACGGGCAGCCATTTTGGAGTTCATGAAGAGCAGGGCAGAACCCTTATCTCCACTCATTTTCAGGAGATCCACGTGATAAGAGAAGTTGGCTTCTTCTTCCACCTGCTCCGCCACGAACCATTTGAGCATATCGAGCGCAGGATAGTGTTTTTCTTCCTGGGCAAGATCTACCAGTTCGTGGATGGAGGCGGTGATGAACTTCTCATGCTCGAGACCTTCTTCAAAGATCTGCAGAGGGCTTGTCCACTCAATATCGGGTTTTTCAATCGCTTCAAGAACGACAGTGCCGCCGATCTCATGGACAAAGTCATAGATCTTCATCGCATGGAAGAGTTCTTCCTGTGCCTGGGCTTTGAACCAACTGGCAAAGCCATCCAGTGAGTGTTCTTCAAAATAGCTCACCATCGACAGGTAGAGATATCCTGAAAAGATTTCCTTGTTAATCTGCTCATTAAGAGCTTTGATCATTTTCGTCATTTTTTTCATCCCTTTCTCTGAATTCAAACATGTCCTTGCCTACTCCGCAGACCGGACAGACCCAGTCTTCGGGCAGGTCTTCAAACGGAGTTCCGGGCTCTATGCCACTGTCGAGATCTCCGAGTGATGGATCATATGTGTAATAACAGGCAAGGCAGGTCCACATGAATCAGAGTTCCTCTCTGTTGACCCACAGCCCGTGCAGGTTACAGTACTCACGTACTGTCACGACCTCTTCATCAGTTTTGAAGACGGCACAGGGCTCATCACCGGGATTGAGAAAGGCAAAGAGAGATTGTGTGGGTGTCTGCAGTTCGATCCACTGAATCCAGTGGGCATCTACCATCGGGTGCGGCGTGCTTCCTACCGTCACTTTGTATCCACCATCTGTCTTTTCCACTACAGGGACGTGTTTCTCATTTTTCATCTCTGCCGTCAGCTCTTCCAGCTGATCCATCGGAGATCCGCAGCAGATCAATTCACCGCCACCGTCTTCGAGCATAAAAACTATGTTACCACATGCTTCACATTTGAAGAATTTTTCCACTTTTGCCATTAGTAGCCTCCATTCCGGCATGGACTATTATTCGTCGTAGGGTTCAAACATATCTTTGGGAACGCCACAGACCGGGCATACCCAATCTTCCGGAACATCTTCCCAAGCTGTGCCCGGAGCAACACCGTTGTCTTCATCACCCAATTCGGGTTCGTACACATAGCCACAAACTGTACAAATCCACTTCTGCATCATGTGCCTCCTAATATTTATTGTACAAGGAGAAAGTACCCTGCCTCTGCCGATTTAAACGGAGCTCTGCGAGATTCAGAGACTGCCCTCATGGTATATACTTTAGCATAAGGTGAACGGCACTGCAATGCAAAATATATGAAATTCCGCTGTTTTCAAAGGAGAAAAACCGATGGATAAGCCCCTGTTATTTCAGGCATATGAATGGTATCTCGCTTCAAATCACGACCACTATAAAAGACTTCAAGAACTGGCACCCCATCTAAAACAGATGGGTTTTAGCGCCATCTGGCTTCCCCCTTTCTTCAAAGCTACCTCACCTTTTGATGTTGGCTACGGAATCTATGACCTCTATGACTTGGGGGAATTTGACCAGCTCGGGCAGCTCCCGACGCGCTACGGGAACCGCGAAGATCTGGAGAAGCTCCTTCAGACACTCACAGACCTCGATCTTCTCCCTCTTGCCGATGTCGTCATCAACCACAAAGCAGGCGCCGATTTCTCCGAGCGCTTTCTTGCCACCCCCGTCAATCCCGAAAACAGAGAAGAGGTCATCGGCGAAGAACGTGAGATTGAAGGCTGGACGGGGTTTCGCTTTCCCGGAAGAGGGGGGAAGTATTCCGGATTCGTCTGGCATTATTACCACTTTACGGGGGTAGACTATGACAACCTTGCTCATGAAGCAGGCATCTTTAAGATCAGCGGAGAGTACAAAGACTGGGCAGAGGGCGTCTCACGGGAGAAGGGAAACTATGACTACCTGATGTTTGCCAACGTTGACCACGCGCATCCCGATGTCATCGAAGAACTCAAGCGGTGGATCGACTGGCTCCTCAGCTCCCTCCCCTTAAGGGGGCTGCGCTTCGACGCCCTCAAACATATCGATGCAGACTTTATGCTCGACTACCTTCGCCACCTGAACGGAAGAGAACTCCTTCTTATCGGGGAGTATTGGGAAAATAACGCAGACACCCTGATTCATTACATCGATCAGATGGAGCAGAAAATGATCCTCTTTGATGTCCCACTGCACTTTCACTTTTATGAAGCATCCATTCGCGGTGCAGATTATGATCTCCGAACGATCAAAGACAACACCCTAGTGGATCGAATGCCTACCCATGCCGTCACCTTTGTCGATAATCACGACTCCCAACCGGGTCAGTCGCTACAATCTTTCGTGGAGGATTCCTTCAAGATCCAAGCCTATACCTTCATCCTCTTAAGAAAAGACGGCTTCCCCAGTGTCTTTTACGGCGACTACCTGGGAATCGGAGGGGAAGACCCGAACAAATCCCATCAGCGGATGATCGACAAGCTCTTGGAAATCAGACGAGATCACGCAGCGGGAGAGCAGCATGACTACTTCGAGCACCACAACTGCATCGGCTGGCTGCGCACAGGAGATGAACACCACACTCCCCTTGCTGTCCTTCTTTCAAACGGACAAAGTCATGAGATCCGGATGGAGGTGGGTAGGCATCTCGCCGGAAGAGCCTTCGTCGACTATACAGGCCATCAGGTGGGAGAGGTCTTCATCGATGAAGAGGGCTGGGGCATCTTCTATACAGGAGACAACTCCGTCAGCGTCTGGGGACTTGCTAAATGAACAAAAATAAAAGAGAGCTTGTAAGTCACAGGCTCCTTTTTATCTACAGAAATATCTTTACTTTGCATCCATGGCTCTTTTGAGAGAAGCGAGGTACTCCTCGTATTTCCTCTCTCCGGAGATGGCGTGTCCATCCGGGAAAATATAATAAGGGACAAAATCGATGTCCATCGAGCGCGCCTCTTGATTGTCGGCAAGGACTTCTTCCTTATACTGATCACTCTCTAGCACTTGAATGACTTCTTCCCGGAAAACACCCAACTCCTCTCCCAACTTCAACAGCACTTCGTGATCACTCAGAAGCTCGCCCTCACTGAAGAGGGCGCGCTGCGCCCTGTCAAAGAACTGACTCTCCAGTCCCAACGTCTTCATGTGCTGAAGCAGGCGGTGTGGGTCCATCATATTTCCAAAGCGAGATCGCTCAAGATCCATATAGAGACCGAGCTCCTTCCCTCTCCGCTCAAGGAGTGCGTTCTGGCGACGAACATTGTCAATCTTTGAGCCATACTGCTGCACAACATAGTCGACGATACGCATGTCCGTCCCGGGTTCTGTATTCGGGTTCAAGAGATAGCTTCTTACATTGATAGTTGCCTCTTCCAACTGTAACTCTTCCATCGCTCTTCGCAGCCGCTCAATCCCAAAATAACAATAGGGGCAGTGGAAATCCGCCCATACTTGCACTTGCATACCTTCTCCTTCCTCACCGGATCCCTCCGGTGCTGACAGATAACAAAGGAGAGTATACCCATAGAACGCCCCGTCACCCATCTTCCCATAGGAACAAAAACATTCTCCGCCCGCTTCGCTATGATAAAATATCCCTAATATATACACGAATCTTTTCGAAATGAAGAAGGGAGAGTACATTATGTCAGAGACCCTGCGTAGCAGTTTCCGTTATGCCTTTCAACGAAGCCTCCCTATCCTCATAGGATTCTTCCCCCTGGGAATTGCCTTCGGCATTCTCATGAGAAAAATCGGCTATCACTTTCTTTGGGCTGCACTGACGAGCCTCACCGTCTACGCCGGCAGCCTGCAGTTTCTAATGATCTCCTTCTTCGAGGAAGGAACTGCGCTTTTTACTGTCATCATCATGGCGCTACTTCTCAACAGTCGCCACATTTTCTACGGAATCTCCTTTATAGAAAAGTTCCGGGCGTACGGTAAGTGGAAGTATTTTCTTATCTACGGCATGTCCGATGAGAGCTATACTCTCCTGTGTTCCTACAAAGAACAGGAGGATCTCGACGAAAAGTGGGTCCACATCTTTTCCACAGCGCTCCTCATCTTTTATTGGTCGGGTTTTAGCGCTCTAGGCGCCTTTGTCGGCACCTGGATCCCCTTTGATACGACGGGGATCGACTTTGCTCTCACGGCGCTCTTTACCGTCATCTTCATCGAACAATTGAAGGACTCGAAGACATCCCTTCCGGGCATTATCGCCATCGCTTCTTCCATTCTGTGCATCTTCCTCTTTGGCCCGGGGAACTTTCTCCTTCCCTCTTTAAGCCTTACCGTCATCATCTTGGTTCTCCTGCGTTTGCCTCTGGAGCCAATCATCACCCCGAAGGAGGAATCTTGATGCCACTGAGTGCACCCCAAACCCTGATGATCATCGGCGCCTGCGCGCTGTGCACCTTCTCAGAAAGACTACTGCCATTTGTCATCTTTGGCGAGCGCCCGGTCCCCCCTCTCATCCGCTACCTCGGAAGCATCCTCCCGATGGCTGTCATCGCCACACTCGTGGTGTATTGTCTTAGGCATATTGATTTCGGGACTGTTTCCGGCTATGCTCCGGAGCTTCTGGCGACGGCAGTGACAGCAGCGCTTCATCTGGCAAAAAGAAATACGCTCCTCAGCGTCGTGGGAGGCACCGCCTGTTATATGGTGCTGGTGCAGTTGGTTTTCTAACGAGTAGACGGCTGGGTTTTCGCGACATCAAAAACCCTCCCCGTCCATCTTTTCTGCCTTCGATGGTCTACTCAGGGAGGATTTCCTTTTCTATTCTGTTAAGAAGAGTTTGCTTCGCTATTCACCGATAAGGGTGACAAGTTCGCCGATCCCTTCGATGTCACACCGCACTTCGTCGCCGGGCTGAAGGTACTTGGGAGGAGTGAATCCCATCCCGACTCCCGCCGGAGTGCCTGTGGCGATGATCGTCCCCTTCTTCAGCACCATATAGGCAGAGAGTTCTTCTAAGATGTCCCCCACATTGGCCAGGAGCATTGAGGTGCGAGACTCCTGACGAAGTTCTCCGTTTACAAACGTGCGCACCTGCAGGTCCGGCTCTCCCGGCAGCTCATCTGCCGTGACGATCCAAGGACCCATGGGGCAGCTGTCTTCCAGGCTCTTCCCCGCATAAAACTGCAGGTGGCGCCTTTGAATGTCTCTGCCGGTGATGTCGTTAAGGATGGTATAGCCGAAGATGGCTTGGTAGCATTCTTCTTTCTTTGCTTTATAGAGATCTTCTCCAAGAATTAGAGCAAGTTCTACTTCATAATCGAGAGCCTTCGTGATATCTCTGTGAGAGGGGATCGTCTCCCCCGTCCCCGGCGCTCGGTTGACGCGCTTCGAAAAGTAGACATTGTCGCTCTTCTTCTCAAACGTTTTTCCGTCAAAGGCAGCTGATTCTTTTTCATGATCGAGATAGTTCATGCCCAGGCAGATGATATCCTGCTTCGGGTGAATGATCGGGGCGAGAAGGCGGATCTCTTCGAGCTCCAATGTTTTGATAATCATCGACTCCAAGTCCCGAAGGCCTCTCTCAATGAGCGCCTGCATATCCGGCACATCGAGCACATGGACTTTGTCTTCGATGATGCCGACGTGGACTCTGCCATTGTATTCAAAGCTTGCCAGTTTCATGTACACCTCCCGCTATGAGCCAAGATACCCTGTTCCTCTCCCCCCTTAACCGGCGCGGCGGGCGAGACTTTTCCTTCTTCTCTGTGAGAAGATCCCCAGCGAGAAGAACAGAAGGATAAAGGCACTCAGGGCAAGGAAGTTTGGTAGCAGTGTCGAGAGTCTGACATTTGTCCCGAGGAGACGGATCGCCTCATTGGCCCAATACTGCGGGGTAAAGGCAGCGAGCTTTCTTAGAAGCGGTGTCATGAGAAACAGTGGGACAAAAGAGCCGCCGAGCATGGAGCCGAGAACCGTGAGAAGAGTACTGAGCGAGTTGTAGACAGCCGGCAGGGAGATCGAAATGGCCAGGAAGATCCCCAGAAAGATCCATACGAGCCCGTAAACAAACCAGACGAGGTAGTAAGGAAGCGGAAGGAACTCTGCGTAGAGCGCTTGGCTGAGAAGGGCAATGGTGACGAGATTGATCAAGAGAATCATTGCCCCGGTCAGACCGTTGGCCAGCAGGACATGGCTTTTTCGAAGAGGAGAGTACTGGATTCTGTCCAGTGTCTTCCAGGCGATCTCCTTTTGGAGAAGGCTTGTCACCATCAACATGTTGAGGGAGAGGAGATAGACGAACAGACCGTTACTCAAAAGTATCCCCATCTTTTCCATCGGCACAGAAATTGATTCTGTGCGGAAGGTCGATGCCGCTTCCTTGTCTCTGAGGAGTTGTGCCATTTCCGTAGGGCTCTCGGGCTCATACATCTGCGCGTACATGGCGGCCCTCACCAGAAAGCGTTCCACATAGATTTGGACAAACTCCATGAACTGCTGCCCTTTGAGCGTCTCGAGTTGCGCAGGAGGCGTCTGCCCCTTAAGGATTTCTTCACTGAGATTTTGAGGTAGGTAGACGATACCGTCCACTTTGCCGTCGAGAAGGGCTTCTTTTGCCTCTTCCCGCTCCATGGCTTCAAGTGTGTAGTCCATCGAAGCAAGTTCTTCTTCCAAGACGACACCTAGCGGGTCCTGCTGCAGATCGACCACAGCCAGACGCAGTTCAGATACCATATTGCCGCCAACCCCTTTTCCCATGACAAAAATCAACAGG
>CALFKA010000193.1 GCA_937880545.1 uncultured Clostridia bacterium
AATATCTCCCACTCGCAGATTTCTCAGTCGGCGGCTCATGCTTCCCACTTCTTTTATCAGCAGAGTAAATTCATCCTCCGCCTCTGATGCGACACTGAATGGTCTGCGCAGAAGATCCGGGCTCTCACGATCGATGACGGTGACGAACTGTCCCGGAGCAAATGTCATATCGGAAGGTTTTTCTAAAATGAGCTGATAGTATTCTTCGCCGAAGTCGCGCACTTCCTTTATCCTGCACTCAGCGGACCGCATGGAGGGCCTCCTTCATCTCTTTTGTCGCCTCCCGGATTGCTTCTCTCCAAGGGAGATCTGATTTCTTATAGGAGTAGATAATGCCACGAGAAGAGTTGACGATTGCCCGGCAACCATCCTCTCCAAAGGCACCTCGGAGATCCTCTGCTGTACCTCCCTGTGCCCCGTAACCGGGAATGAGAAGCACTCTTTCAGGCATCAAAGCCCGCAGTCTTCTTAGTTCTTCCGGATGCGTGGCACCGACGACAGCACCAAGCACGTTGGATGCAGTTTGCGGTTCTATCCGATCGAGCAGCGCCGCCATCTTTTCATAGACGGGGACCCCTTCCACAAGGAGATCCTGAAGTTCTGAAGAAGAAGGATTGGATGTCTTTACCAGGACAAACACTCCACCTCCCCGCGCTTTTGCTGCTTGGTAGAATGGCAGAACTCCATCACTTCCCAGGTAGCCATTGACGGTCAACGCATCACTTTCCCAGTCGCTTCCCGGAGTGAAGAAGGCTTTTGCATAGGCTGCTGCGGTCGAGCCGATATCTCCTCTCTTTGCATCCATGACCAGGTACAATCCTGCTTCTCGGATGATCGAGCAGATGCGTCGGAGCGCCTGCAGTCCCGCAAGACCGTACTGCTCAAAAAATGCAATCTGTGGTTTCATCGCTACGGCATAGGGTGTCGCGCTCTCTATCACACCCTGCGCAAAACGCACCAGTTGATCTTCTACTGAAGTGTCTCGCGATCGGATCTCTTTCGGAAAATTTTCTATCACCGGATCCAATCCCACACAGACGCAGGAATCCTTTTCACGGATCATCTCAACGAGCGTCTTCATAGACCCACCTCCCCTTGATCATGGTCGCCTTCACTCTTCCTCGGAGCAGAACCCCCTCAAGTGGCGTGTTCTTTCCCATAGAAACCAGCTCCCGTCTTCTGAGTGTCCATTCTTCCTCCGGATCGAGGAGCACTAGATTGGCGGGGTAGCCTTTTTCTATCCTGCCTTCTTTTAGTTCAGCCAGTTCTGCGGGCTTTTCACTCATCAGACGGAGTAGCTCTACGAGTGTGAGTTCTTCCTCATCTACTAAAAATGTATTACCAAGAGCAAACGCCACTTCAAAGCCACTGAGACCATAAGAAGCTTGCGCCATGGGGAGCTGTTTACTCTCTTCTTCATGCGGTGCATGGTCCGTCACAATAACGTCAATTACACCGTTTTTTAATCCTTCAATCAACGCCTGCCTGTCCTCTTCCTCTCGGATAGGAGGATTCACTTTTGCCAGCGTACCGGCTTGTAGTAGCACTTCCTCTGTCATGGAGAAGTGGTGCGGGCAGACTTCAGCCGAAACACGCAGTCCTTTTGCCTTCGCTTCCTGCACCATTTCTACTGCTTCTTTTGTACTGAGGTGGCAGAGATGAAGTCTGGCACCAGGATGCTTTTCTAAAAGATCGATGTCTCTTTGGATCATCCCCCACTCTGCTTCCGAGGGAATCCCATCTACCTCAAAGTCTTCAATGTATTTACCTCGATGGATAGCGCCTATTGTAAACAGACTTTTTTCTTCCTCGTGGACAGCGAGAAGGCCCCCAAACGCACCGATGCGCTGTAGCGCTTCAATCATTTGCTCATCTGTCGCAATGGGCGCTCCGTCGTCAGTAAAGAAATGACAGCCTTCTTCATGCAGCCCCTCAATATTTGAAAATGTTTCTCCGGCTATGGAACACGTCACACTTCCATACAGAGTAACTGGAACGGGCGATTTTTTTGAAAGTTCTTTAATCATCTTATAGTGTTCTTTTGTGTCGGGAGAAGGACGTGTATTTGGCATGGCGAAGACGTGTGTAAAGCCACCGGCAGCGGCAGCCATTCCCTCGCTCTCAAAAGTCCCTTTGTGTTCTCCACCGGGTTCTCTCATGTGGACATGAAGATCGATAAAGCCGGGAGCAAGGACTTTTCCTTCGGCGTCAAATATCTCTTCGCCTTGAAGTTCTGTCCCCCACTCGACAATGAGTCCATCGGAAATCTTTACATCCCCAAAAAATAATTCTTCTTTTTCAGGGAGCAGTAAATGCGCATTTTTGATGATCATACGGACCTCCTCTGTCCTATTAGTCTATCAGAGAGCCATCGCTTCGTCTTGTATTTTTTTGTGGAGTCTGCTATTCTTTTTACGGAAACCTTTAACCTGAACCAGAGAGTGCAGAAAGGATTCGCCACTTTTTCTGCGCGGCAGATTTTTTTTTGCCCTTTAACCGTACTCAGTGAAGTAGAAAGGAAACAAATGCGACATCTGATCCAACCGGAGGACCTGAGCAATCAGGAATACATGGAGCTCCTCGAAGCCACGGCCCATATTCAGGCTCATCCTGACCTATACAAGGAGCGAGCAAAAGGGAAGATACTCGGGAGCCTCTTTTTTGAGCCGTCCACCAGAACAAAATTCAGCTTTGACTCGGCGATGCTGCGTCTTGGGGGAGAAGTTATCGGCTTTTCCGACGCGCAAGGCACCTCCTCACAAAAAGGAGAGAGTTTAGCAGACACCATCCGTATTATGAGTGGATTTGCTGACATTCTCGCCATCCGACATGCGCTAGAGGGCGCGAGCCTTCTGGCTTCTAAAACATCGCGTGTCCCTATCATCAACGGAGGAGACGGCGGTCATCAGCATCCGACCCAAGCCCTGACAGACCTCTACACCATCTATCACTACAAGAAAAAACTCAATGGTCACAAGATTGCGCTGATTGGCGACCTCAAATATGGGCGCACGGTTCACTCTCTCATAAAAACATTGGCGCGATTTGATGTAGACAGTTTCTACCTAGTATCCCCGGAAGAGCTTTCCATGCCCAGACATATACTGGATTTAATGGAGGATCGCTATCCTAACATCAAGATCCACGTCTTACATGAAATGGAACCGGCCATCCGCGAGTGTGACATTCTCTACATGACACGCATTCAAAAAGAACGCTTCTTCAACGAAGCGGATTACCTCAAACTGAAGAACTCCTACCTCCTCGACGAAGAGAAGATGGAGCTGGCAAAAAAAGATGCCATCCTGATGCATCCGCTCCCCCGGGTCAACGAAATTGCTATTGAGCTCGACAGCGACCCAAGGGCTGTCTATTTTGAACAGGCTGCCATGGGGATGTATGTGCGCATGGCTCTCATTCTCAAGCTATTGGAGGAACAGGATGATTAATGTATCTGGTATAGAAAACGGCATCGTGATCGATCACATTCCCGCCGGAAAAGGCTGGAAGATCTTTCAAAAACTCAACCTCGACACCATCGCGACACCTGTTGTTCTACTTATGGGCGTGCGTTCCACTAGGATGGGACAGAAGGATATCATAAAAATCGAAGGTCGCTGGGATGTGGACCTGGATCTTCTTGCACTGATCGATCCTGACATTACGACCTCTCGTATCGTCGAAGGAAAAGTAGTGGAAAAGAAATCCATGGACGTCCCCGGACGTGTCAAAGGTCTCTTTCCCTGCGCCAATCCCCGCTGTGTTAGCCACTCAGACCAATTAGCTGTCCCGGAGTTTACTCTTGTTAGGAGGAATGGTTCGCTGCACTACCAATGCAACTACTGTGACGAGATCACAAGGTACAGTCTTTAAATTATATATCACCAGACCGCTGCCATCTCCAATAGGGTGCGCAGCGGTCTTCTTTCTGTAGGATCCACTCGGACGTTCTCTCCCAAGCCATCATGGGTATAAATAACATAGTTATGACCAATATGACTGGAGAGGAGAACACAATGAGTAAATCCACACTTTTTGTCAACACCTTTACAAACGGTATCCTTGGACCATCCTCTGAGATGCTCGGACCGCTCCGATCTGGCGGAATCATTGTCGCTCATACCGCTCCCGGCTGCTGGGGACCGATGATCACTCCTGAAATCAGGGGAGGCCACGAAGTCACACAACCCGTTGCCATTGAAGGCGCTGAACCCGGGGATGCGATCATGATCCGGATTCACTCACTGCAGATTACCAGTCACGGCACAAGCTCCGGTGTCGATGTCACCAACTCAGCCTGTGCACTGGGCGACCCTTTCGTCGCCGGCAAATGTGCAGAGTGCGGCACTGTATGGCCCAAGACGAAAGTGGTGGGGATTGGACCAGAGGCTATCCGCTGCGAAAACTGTGGCGCTGTCGTCAACCCCTTCAGCTTCGCCTCCGGCTATACCATGGTCTTTGATGAAGCGTACCAGTTCGGGCTGACACTTCCTGAAGAAGAAGTAGAAAAAGTGGCACAGGATGCGGAGAACTTCTCTAATCTTCCCGAACATTCGATCCAACACTCTGTCACCTCTCTGGCACCAAGCGATCTGCCGGGACTTATCTCCCGTGTGACACCATTTCTAGGGCAACTCGGCACGACACCTGCCGTCGACACCCCGGATTCCCATAATGCCGGAGACTTTGGCCAGTTCCTGATCGGTGCACCGCATGACTATGGAATCAAAGCAGAAGGGATCTCTCAGCTCACCGATGGCCACATGGACATCAACCGCGTTCGCGCGGGTGCTATCCTGATCGCTCCTGTCCGTGTACCTGGGGGCGGTGTCTATCTCGGTGATATGCATGCCATGCAGGGAGACGGAGAGATTGCAGGCCACACCGCCGACATTGCGGGTGTCGCCATCTTACAGCTGACACTGATCAAGAATCTCCCCCTAGACGGCCCGATCCTTCTTCCCGTTGCGCAAGACCTCCCGTACCTGACGAAGCCACTTACAAGCAAGGAAAAGAAAGTCGCCGAACGGCTGGCTTCCCAGTGGAATGTGAAGCTGGAGAAGAATTGGCCGCTTTCCTTTGTCGGAACAGGGGCTACTTTAAACGAAGCTGTCGATACAGCGCTTTCCCGCGCTGCCGGCTTCCTGGACATGACAGTAGAGGAAGTGAAGAACCGCGCCACAATCAATGGTGAACTCCAGATCGGAAGGTATCCCGGTACCGTCACAGCCACCTTCTCTGTCCCAGAAAAGATACTGAAGAAGGTCGGGCTCCTTGATATTGTAAAGGCACAGTACGGCTAGACAAACTTGAAAACGACAAAGCCCTTCTGCACCGGAGTCATCATACCGGCAGAAGGGCTTTTCTCGTTGACTTAAAATTCGCTTCCCTCTGAAACATTGATATCTGTCTCATACTTCACGACTGTCTCGAGACATATCTTCAATCCTCGCACGATCTCCTCTATCTCTAAAGCTGGATTTCCGGGATTGCGTTCCAGCTGCTCAGGAATAAAGGGCACGTGGATAAATCCGCCCCGGATAGCCTTCTTCGTTCGCAGATGATGTAAGAGACCATACATGATGTAATTGCAGACAAAGGTTCCCGCAGTGTTTGAGAGCGATGACGGGAGTCCCGCTTCTTTCATGGCTGATACCATGGCTTTGACCGGAAGTGTTGAGAAGTAGGCAGTGTCGCCATCCTTTGCAATCGGCTCATCCACCAGTTGCTGACCGGCATTGTCCGCAATTCTCGCATCGATGATATTGATGGCCACTCTTTCAGGAGTGATCTCTGCTCTACCTCCCGCCTGTCCAAGACAAATGACGGCGTCAGGCTCCAATCGATCGATGGCTTCTTCGAGTTTCTCAAGACTCTCCCCAAACACTGTAGGTAAGAGAAGCTTCTCAACATATACGTCATCGATAGACTCCGGCAACATTTCCATGGCCATAGCGGATGGATTGATCGGCTCGCCACCAAAGGCATCAAAAGCGGTCACAAGCAAATTTTTATTTTTCTTGACTGTCTCCACACGAACAG
>CALFKA010000194.1 GCA_937880545.1 uncultured Clostridia bacterium
TGCTTTGGGTCCTCGCCATTATTTTCTTCCTCAAAGAAATCTTGCTTTTCTGGCTGGGGCTGTATGTCTATCGCAAGACCGATTCTGTCAGCAGCGCCAAGTGGTATGGAAAAATCGTCACATTCCTACTGATGGCTGTCATGCTTGTTCTTCTTCTGTTTCAGAACATTCCGCAGGAACTCGTCACCACGCTCATCTCCATATGCATCGGTGCAGTGGTACTCACGTTCCTTCTCTATGTGAATTTCTTCCTGAAAAAACTGAAAATGGGCAAGTAGTTTTAAAACGAAAAGAAGAAACATCCTTCTCACCTGAGTAGGAAGGATGTTTTTGTGGATCTATGCAAGGAATGTCTAACTGTCTTGGTCGGCTTCTTCCCAGTTACTGTAGACGTTTTGAACGTCGTCGTTGTCTTCCAGTGTGTCTAGGAGTCTGTGCATGTCCTTGACATCCGACTCATCCACCTTTTGAAGAGTCTTGGGAAGATAGCTAAGTTCTGCAAGAGAAAAGCGATAGCCTTGTTCTTTGAGTGCATCCCGCACCTGCCCGAAGTCGCTGACGCTTGTATAGATTTCAAAGTGTGCTTCTTCTGTCGTGAAGTCTTCGGCTCCAGCATCGAGCGCCTCAAGCATCACTGTGTCTTCATCCATCGAACGTTCTCTGTCAATGACAAGGACACCGACATGATCGAACATGTAGCTGGCTGAACCACTTGTGCCTAGGTTTCCGCGGGCTTTCGTAAAAGCCGCTCGGACATCACCGGCTGTGCGATTGACATTGTCGGTGAGGCATTCCACCAGGACGGCAACACCTCCCGGACCATAGCCCTCATAGCTGACTTCAAAGTAGTCTTCTTCACTGCCTTCGCCACTGCCTTTTTTGATAGCGCGCTCAATATTGTCATTGGGCATATTGGCGGCTTTCGCCTTTTCAACCGCACTTAAGAGAGCTGCGTTGTACTCGGGGTCCGGTCCACCCTCTTTTACGGCAACGATGATCGAACGGGTGAGTTTGGTGAAGATGCCCGCTCGTTTGCTGTCTTGTTTTGCTTTTCTGTTTACAATGGTGCCAATGCGACCCATAGGTCCTCCTGTCAGGCGAGATATTCTCTGTTAATCGAGCTGATGCACGATGGTGACATCGCTACTTTCGATGCAGTTGACGAGTGCCTGATAATTGGGGAGAAAACTCACTACATCTCCGACACTCAGTGGACTTGCGCAATCGGTGATATCGAGAATCAGGTGATCGGAACTTCCTCCCACGACAAGGATCGATTCATCCAGCGGAAACAGCGCGTCATGTGAGCCGATGTCTCTTTTTCCGATGGCGACAAGTGCGCGGGTACGCATGCCGATATCCGTATACTCTGGCGTATTGCCAAAGGCGTCTACGAAGATCCTTCCGATCGGGTAGGATGGTTTGTCTTCCACCTCAATGATCTGTGCCTCTACGACATAGGTGTCCATCCGGAGTTTGTCAAAGGGAAGTTTCCAGATGGTGTTAAGATCTCTGCCAAGAAGGATACCTTCGCCAACGCGCAGATGGTTGATTCCCTCAGGGAGTGTGTCGTCTAGGAGCATGGGGAGAGTACTTGTGCCCCCGCCGGAGACGATCTCGAGTTCTCTTCCAATAGCTTTTTCGATTGATCGGGCGCGCTCAACCAACAGGCTGAGATTTGTCTTGTCAGGCACGATAGAGCCATAACAGCCAAGGTTAGTACCGATTCCCAGAAGACGCAGGTGCGGAAGTTCTTTTTCAATCCATACAGCTGTCTCGTGAAAGATCTGTGGATCGAAAATTCCTTCCCGGAGGTCTCCAAGATCGTTCATCAGGATCACTTCGTGGATTTTCCCTTGTTTTGCCGCTTCTTCTTCGACGGCAGCCAGTGTGCCGGGATCGGACTGCAGGCTGGCGTTGGCAAACTCCACTACTTTGGGGAGTTCCCACATCTGGGGAATACGAAGAAGAAGAATATGATCTTCCACTCCCATCTCTCTCATTCGCTCGATCGTCTTCATCCGCGAATCGGCGATAGAGGAGACACCCCCTCGTTTCATAGCCTCTGCGATCGCTTGATAAGAGTTGGAATAGTTGTCACTGCTTTTGACGACGCCTGTAATGCGGACACCTTTTTTTGCCGCCAGATCACAGACGAAGCTCGCGTTGTGTTCGATCCGGCTGAGATGGACGGTCATTTTGGGATACATAGATATTCTCCTGTTTTCTTTTATTGTATCACTTTTCTTGAGGAGGGTGACGTCCTTTGCTACAATAGGTCCAGGTGATAAACTATGAAATCAATAATCAAACGCCTTATCATCCTCGGTGTGCTCGGTGTCTTGCTGATGCAGGGTCTGATTGCTTCGGGTTGGGTATTCCCTCCGCAAGGGAACGCAAAATACGTGCTTGTTTTGGGGGCCAAGATCGAGGGAGATGAGCCTTCTCCGCTACTGTCAAATCGTATTCGCGCAGCGCAGAATTATCTGGAGTTGCATCCGCTCTCCATCGCTGTGCTCTGTGGTGGTGTTGGAAAAGGCGAAATGTACAGCGAAGCATACGTGATGAAAAAGACCCTCCTTCAGGCGGGGATTGATGAAGAAAGGCTGCTCCTCGAAGAGACCTCCGTGAATACCTGGACTAACCTGAAGAACGCTCTTGCATTGATTGAAGAGAAGGAAGGCAGAAGACCTGAGGAAGTCATGGTCTCTACCAGTGATTACCATGCATTTCGCGTAGGTTTCCTGGCAAAGAGGCTGGGTATCCTGGCCTATCCTTTGACGTCCAAGACACCGGTGTCAACCATTCCCAGAGACTTCACCCGAGAAATGCTCGCGATCGTCAAATCATTCTTTTTTGATAAGGATTAAATATGAAAAAACTACTTGTAAAGGTTGTAGATTTTCTAGTGGCTGCAGTGATTTTGGCTGTTCCCGGTGTGGTGATCACCTTGATCCTCTCGCCGGTGCTGGATAAACCCCTAAAGAAATTATTTGATACAACCGGCGTCATTTACCTGGTACTTGCCCTTCTCATCCTCGTGATGGGCAAGAAGGTTCGAAAACAAGTAAAAGAAAATATTCTTGAAAAAGCTAAATCAGCTTCTGCTGCCAGAAGAAAGATACTGGAGCTTTTCATGAACTGTGATGGCGTCGTGCTTACAGCAGCAGCCGGTTTATCGATTATGCTGATACCGGTCTTTTTATAGGAGGAGAGATGGAGAGGACCTACACATATGTCAAATCGGGGGAGCCCAATATCCGAAAAGGCTGGGATCATTATTTTATGGAACTGGCACATCTTGCCGCTTCCAGAAGCACCTGTTCGCGAGCGCATGTCGGAGCAGTCGTGGTCAACCGAGAGCATCGCATCGTAGCCACCGGTTATAATGGAAGTGTGGGGAAGAAAACCCCTCACTGTGATGATATTGGTCATGCCATGCGAGATGGGCACTGCATCGCCACACAGCATGCAGAACTCAACTGTATCAGTTACTGCGCAAAGGAGGGGATTGCCCTCGGAGGTGCCAGCATTTATGTAACACACTTCCCCTGTCTGCACTGCACAAAGGCCCTGATTCAGTCCGGTATCAAGGCTATCTACTATGACGAGGCCTATAGAGTCGATGATTTTGCCCTGCATCTTTTAGAAATCAATGGGATCGAATGTATCCAGGTGTCTCCGGAGGGTCGCCGTGGGTGATTCAATCCTCTCTACGATCTCGTTAGGATTTTGGATACTTTGGGGTATTGTCTTTGTGGTCCTTGTGGCTCTTGTATCTTCTGTGATCCGCAGAAATCTAAAAACACGGAGGGCGCCGATAATACAAGTTCGGGCACGCCTTGTAAGCATAGAGAAACCGAAGGGAGCCCTTTCTCCTTCTCGGGGGAAATTCTTAGATGAAGAGGGCAAGAGTCTACTTCTTTTCATTGATCGAAGTAAGAGTGCTTCGCTCATTGAAGGGCAGGAAGGACTTCTTACGTACAAAGGAAACACGTATATTTCTCTGCAGCGGTGAAGTGTGTGGTTTAACTATTCTATATAGGGAATAAAACGGATAAGGAGAAATGCATGGAATGGAAAATCGTGCCGTTTGCCCAACTCAGCACAGATGAGTTATACGATATGATGAAACTCCGTTTTGACATCTTCGTCCTGGAACAGCGGTGTTTTTATCAGGAGTTTGACGGAAGAGATAAGGCAGGGGCACATCTTATCCTGAAAGATGAAGAGAAGATCGTCGGCACAGCCCGCATACTGGAAGAGCCCGATCGCATCTACATGGGAAGGATTGTCCTATTGCCGGAGTACCGCTCAAAGGGGCTTGGCAAGGAGATGCTTGAGAGAGTCTTTGTGTATATCCGGGAGCATTTCCCTGAAAAAGAAGTGGAATTACAGGCGCAAACGTACCTGCGCGGGTTTTATGAGTCTCTTGGCTTTGAAACAACGTCACCTTACTACATGGATGAAGGCATTGAACACGTAGACATGAAGTGGAGGAGAGCATGAAAGAGAAAGAACACATTACCTCGTCAGTTGACATCGTCGATCATGAAGAGAAAACCATAGCAGATGCAAAAGACTATGTCACCCACGAAGGGAATCTGAAAGAGAAAAGCGAAGAAGTCAGCGATACGATGAAACAGCAGTCAAAACAAGTTTCAGCCGAAATTCATCGCAGCAATTTTGCAGAAGAACTTCAGGATAAGGGCTGCTAAAGCCCTTTTTTTTCATGGAGAAGAAATGAAAACCGTCCTCCTATTGTTCGTGACGTTCCTGATGATAACTCAGCCGGTGATGGCTGCAACGGGAAGTATTTTACTTCTGGAACCCGGTATGACAGAAGAAGATCAGGCACAGCTGCGAAAAACCATGCGCATTCCCGAGAGCGCCGTTCAGACTGAAATCATCGAATCCAGACAGATCAGAGCATTCTATCTGGAGAAGAGGTCGAGCGGAAGACTCAATCTCCAGGTCGTCGGCTACAATACTCTCGAAACGGCAAAGATCAAGCGGCTTTTGGAGCGCGCCGGTACGAAGAACGTGCTTATCAGAATTGAACCGGGAGAGGGCTTTACAGATATCGATGCACTTGATGGTGCTGTGCAGGCGATGGAGAGTATCGGAGCGCCCCTCGATGAGGAGTTAATCCTCCTGGCAAGAGAAGAAAATCTCATGCGCTCTTTTTCGACGGAAACAGATAGTGTTTTTGAAAACCTCGAAGAAAGGGTACAAAAAAGAGCACAGGAGTTAAAAAGAGAACTTCTACCCGAAGAGATCAAAGAGATCTATGATGACATTGTCAGCGGGAGAGACTTCCTGTTTCCTGAAGATCTTCGTGATCGCCTCACCGATTGGATGGAGCGCGCACAGGATTCATTGAATATTAAGAATAAAGCAGATCATTGGCTTAATAAAATCAAAGAAGGAAAATGGGTGCAGGATATCCGGAATTTCTTTGGGAATATTCTGGAGAATCTGTTGCATCGGATAAGGGGGCATCATGGATTGGAGAGGACGTAGAACCAGTTCCAACGTAGATGATAGGCGCTCTCAGCGCACGTCGCGCCCGGGAGGTTTTGGCGGTGGCTCGCCCAGGGGCGGAATGGGTCTTCCCTTTCCTGTCTCCGGCAAGATGCTCGTCATCCTCGTGATTCTGGCTGTACTGTACGGAGCTTTCGGAGGAGGGCTCACGAATATGTTCAGTGCCGATCAGCCGGCGACGACGCCGGCAACCGACGATGATGGTGTGTTTGCAAGCACCGTGCTTGCCATGACAGAGGATGTCTGGCGAGAGGTGTTTTCTGCGGAAGGCTCTCGTTATGAAGACCCGAAGATGGTGCTCTTCAGTGGAGCGACCGAGTCAGGGTGTGGCTTTGCCAGTGCCCAAATGGTCCCTTCTACTGTCCCGGGGATAAGACGATTTACATCGATCTGACTTTCTTTCAGGAATTGGCTGAGAAGTTTGGAGCCCCCGGAGAATATGCCAGAGCCTATGTCATAGCCCATGAAGTAGGCCATCATATTCAGAACCTCTTAGGAATCACTGATGAGATGGCCATGCTGCGCGAGCGTGTATCCCAACAGGAATACAACCAATACTCGGTTCGACTTGAACTGCAGGCAGACTATCTCGCCGGCGTATTTACTCACTATATTCAAAATGAAGGGATCCTTGAAGAGGGAGATGTGGAAGCTGCCATGAACGCTGCCAATGCGATAGGCGACGACCGCATCCAGAGAGAAACACAGGGGCGTGTCTCACCGGACTCCTTCACGCATGGAACGAGTGAGCAGCGTATGCGCTGGTTCTTGAAGGGATTCAAATCCGGCGACCTTAGCGACGGTGATACCTTCAGTATCCCCTATAGAGATCTATAATCCCAGCCATTGTTTCACAGCACGAAAAGCGCTTGCGATCGGTAATTCCGCCAGGCGCTTTTTTTCGAACCACTCGTAGAAATGGGATTTTTCCTCAAGGAGTACATGGAATAAAACCATCCGCCAGATGCGATGGGAAAAAGCATGAGAACTTTCTCCGATAAAGTGGATCTCTTTGATCGCAAAACCTTTGCCTTCCAAAAGGTCTTGAAGTTCTGAAGAGTTTAGATGACCAACGGTCATGGGAAAACGGTACAATCCCCGAAGAAGTCCAGTGGATTTCTTTTCGACAGCAAATTCACCGTCTTTTTCGAGCATGATAACTGTATGCTGCTCTTCTTTCGGAGGTGTTTTCTTTTTTCTTCTGGGAAAGTCCGAAACATCCTGTGCGTCTGCGCTGAGGCAGAAGGAGCGCACCGGGCAAGAGGGACAATCAGGAGAATTGGGCTTACAGATGAGAGCGCCCAGCTCCATGAGTGCCTGGTTGAAGTCTCCGGGAGACTCATGAGGAAGTAGAGCCAGCACCTTCTCTCTGACAGCCTTAGTAAGAGCTGCCCCGGGGAGGGAATGCTCTAATCTGTACAAACGACTGAAGACGCGCAGGACATTGCCGTCGATGGCGCACACCGGCTTTTGGTACAATGTGGAAGCGATCGCTCCGGCACTGTAGGGACCGATGCCCGGTATCTTTTGCAGTTCCTTTGGCTCTTCCGGAAGACATCCTCCAAATTCTGTTACGATATAGTTAGCGCCTTTCTTCAGGTTTCTGGCGCGCGAATAATAGCCAAGACCTTCCCAGAGTTTCATCAGTCGTTCCTCGTCGACGCTTGCCAGATCCTCTAGTGTGGGAAGTTCTCTGATAAAGTTTTCAAAATAGGGCAGAGCGCTCTCCATGCGGGTTTGCTGAAGCATGACCTCGCTTAAATAGATCCAGTAAGGATCGGGGTTTTCACGCCATGGAAGGCGTCTGTGATACTGTCTGTACCAAGCCAATAGAGCTTCTGAGAATTCATTCATAAAATGAGTATAACAGAGGAACTCTTTCAGGGTACAATGATAAGGGAGGGAATCATTGCTGTTTATCTATATTCTGATCAGCTTTGCCGCCACGCTTCTGGGCTCCGTGACAGGACTGGGCGGAGGAATCATCATTAAACCGGCTCTTGATATGATCGGAGATCTCCCGGGCAAGACGATAGGCATCTTGTCGGCGATCACCGTTTTTTCTATGAGTCTGTTTTCGATTCTTCGTTTTATCCGAATGGGGGTACGCATCCCTCAGAGGATTGTCGTGCGCGTCGCGGTAGGATCTCTTATTGGTGGGATGATCGGACAGAACATTTTAGAGTCACTGACAGAAAACATGCTGGCGCGCAATGTCAAGATGATTCAAAACAGCATCCTGGCTGTCCTCCTTATTGGCGTTTTTTTGTATATGAAATACCAGCCCCTCGGTCATCGTATTCGACGTACGGAACTGGTATCTCTTGCCACGGGACTTGCCCTCGGCATGCTCTCCTCGTTTTTGGGTGTCGGAGGTGGGCCGTTTAATATTGTGGCATTTCTCTATTTGTTTAAGTTTGACATTAAGCTTGCGGGGATCAGCTCCCTTGTCAGCATCCTGTTTTCCCAGAGCGCAAAGCTCTTGACGATCACCTTTACCGGCGGCTTTGGAGACTACGATCTCAGCGTACTGCCTTATATGGTGACAGCCGCCATCCTCGGCGCACAGTTTGGCGTCATGCTCAACAAGCATCTCTCGGGTAAAGGGGTAGAGAGACTCTTTGTCGGGGTGCAGTGGCTGATCTTTGGGATCGCCCTCATCAATGTCATCTTCCCTTAATATAAATCTTCGTAGAGCTCAATTCCATTCATCTGCAGGTTGTAGAGAGTGAATAGATTCATAAGCGTCGCATCGTGGCGGGTGGCGGGAAGATCAAATGTCTCCACTCCATTTGTCAGAAGGATGAGGCGCTTTTCTTGTTGGGTCTGATTGAAATACGTCTTCAAAGTGAGCGCTCCCTGTAAGACACAGATATCACTGACATCCCCAACGATGAGAAATGTATCCCACTCCGGGTGCTCATCGAGGAGATCGAGAAAGCCCGGTGCATGGAATAGATTCGTGGAGTTTTTCTTCAGGATATGCGCTCCTCCCATAAAGGGTTGAAGATCGGTCACCAGTTCACTCTCGCCGCTGCCTTCAATACAGTGGGGAGGGTAGGCACCAAACTCCGCAGCATCTTCCGGATGTTCATCGAGGATAAAAATGCGGGGAAATCCCTCGAGTCGCTCATTGAGTTCGACGACGTAAGGGAGCATCTTGGCGACTCTGGGTGAGCTGAGCGCGCCCTTGTGCAGAAAGCCCTCCACGATATCGATGTGCAGGAGTACCGTCTTCTTCGGGTCCAAAGATTTTTGTGAGAGCCTTGGAAGGGAAGAGAGCTCATCTCCGATTGTTTTGAGTGTGTTGATAGCGTCTGTGAGGTCTTCAAAAAGTGACAGATCCATCGGATTTCCTTTCTCGAAATGTTTTGTCTTCTTTTCCTGTGGTATAAACTAAAAGAGCTAGGGGTGCTTTATTGCTGAGATATTACCCTCGTACCTGATCCGGACAATGCCGGCGTAGGGAAGCGACCCCGGTTTGGGGTTTTTTTATTTATCAGGAGGAATCATGTTTGCTATTACCCAGATCTGGTCTGAATTCGCAGAAAAAGTGGCTGGAATCCCGGAGAGTCTAACGCTGGCTGTTCAGGAATTGGTTGCCAATCCCGTCAGTCTTGCGGTGCTGATTCTGTTATTTATCGGCCTTGTGCTGATGGTGCGTTTTGGAAAGATCAAATTTACTCCACGCCTTATTTCGCATATGGCTTTGGCGATCGCGATGGCTGTCATATTGGATATGATCGTTCTCTTTCGCATGCCCCAGGGGGGCAGTGTCACCCCGGGCTCGATGGTTCCGTTGGTGCTTTTGGCACTTGCCTATGGTCCATCAGTAGGACTGCTTGGAGGCTTTGTCTTCGGTCTTTTGAATCTGCTTCTGGGAGCATATATCCTACAGCCCGTTCAGGTGTTGCTGGACTATCCGCTTCCCTTCATGTTCATCGGACTTGCCGGTGCTTTTCCCAAGCATATGAATGCAGGGACGGTCTTTGCTTTCTTTTTGCGGTTGATCTCTCACATCGTCTCCGGCGTCGTGTTCTTCTACATGTACACCCCGGAAGGAATGAGTCCGCTTTGGTATTCCATCAGCTACAACGGAAGCTTTTTACTTGCGGAAGTTACTATCGTGCTGGTGCTGTTGAACATTTTACCTGTTCAGAGGCTTGTACGAGCGATGAACCCCTCAGCGCCTGACATTTCCCGCTAGCTAGAGAGCCCGCATCCATTCGCTCCTTCTTTCTTTGAGCCCGATGCGGGCTTTTTCTATTTCAGAGAGGAGTCGCTCTTTGTCTTGGGGCAGATCACCCGCCAGCGCCCAGTAGTTGGAGGCATGGTTGCTGCGAAAGACCATATTTGTCACTTCGAGATGGCGAATCAGGATATCGAGTTCGTCGAGGACATCGGTAGGGGAGAGCAATGTCAGCGCTCCTTCTTCGATTTCTTTGTAGATGGGCGTTTTCTCGCTGACATGGAGAGTTAAGAGTCCTAAATAATCAGGATCCATTTGTGAGAGGATCTGTGCACTGTGCAGTGCATGTTCTTTCATGCGCTCTTTCCCTCCAAGACCACTGATCAGAGTCACTGAGAGCAGAAAGCCGGCTTCTTTAAGCCTTTGTCCGTAGTGGAGGATCTCCTGTGCAGTGGAGCCTTTGCATACGTTTCTTAGAACTTCTTCATCCCCGCTTTCAAGACCAAGGTAGGCGATATCGAGTCCATGAGATTTAAGGAGTTTTAGATCTTCATCGGACTTGGTTCGCACGCTCGTAGGAGATGAGTAGATGCCGATGCGCTCTAAGTGGGGGAGGACTTCTTTGGCTTTTTCTATTATGGCTATGAGAGAGGCTGTCGGAAGAATCAGAGCGTCTCCGTCAGCAATGAACAGCCTCTTATAGGGATAGCGTAACTTCGCCATTTCCTCTAAATCTGCCAGGATATCGGCAAGAGGACGCATGCGGAATTTGTCATCTTTATACATATGACAGAAGGTGCATTTGTTGTGGGAACAACCAATGGTTGCCTGGAGGATCAGGCTTCTCGCCTCAGAGGGTGGCCGGTAGACAGCGCCAACATAGTTCATAAAAGCTCCTTTAATGTTTTGTATTCTTCTTCGAGAAGGGAGTAGACTTTCTGGCTGCGGAACTCTCCGTCAGAGAGATAGGTATCTCTGAGTGTTCCCTCGTAGATATAGCCCATGGATTCATATAGGTGGATTGCACGGGAGTTATCTTCAAAGGCGTCGAGCCAGAGGCGGTGTATATGGAGATCTTCAAACGCCCAGCTCTGAATGCCGTGCATCAGCTCTCTTCCGTACCCTTGACCGATCTGAGTAAGAGCGATGCGTCTTAGTTCAAGTGAGCGGTTTCTATTATCATGAGTGATCAGTGCGTAGCCTAGCAACTCTTCATCGAGATAAAAGAGAAGGGTTACATGCCCGGGTGTCTGAATAAACTGCCGATGTTCTTCGATTGAGTACTGAAAGATGTAGTTCTTGTTATCCGGCAGAGATTCGATTTCACGGATCGCCGCAATGTCATTTTCTTGTGCCTGAACGGCTTTAAAACGTCTTGTTGTAAACAGCAAAACGACCTCCTATAGGAAAATTATACCACCTCGGGAGGAAAACAAAGCCTAGTAAATAATAGGGATTGTATTTTTGGGTATCTCTGTTACAATAAATCATATCTGATAGAGCGAAAGGAGTCAGCATGCTCATTAATACAACAAAAGAAACCGTCGACGAAATCAAAAAAGTTATCGACGCAAATCCTGAGGAAGGCAACTGCGTTCGCATCTTCCTGGCAGGCATGGGATGTTCAGGACCGGCCTTTGGTCTGGCGCTTGATCAAAAAGGCGACAGCGATCTTTACTTTGAAAGTGAAGGCCAGGGATTCCTGATGGAGCCTGAATTCTATGAGCAGTTCGGTGATTTTAATCTTGAGTACACAGACGGTGGCTACTTGGTTACACCGGTCAATGCACCGGAAGGATTCGACGGCTGCGCAGGTTGTGCCAGCGGCTGCAACTAGACCGCAAGACAATTTATGTTTCAAGAAACAGGGGAGACCCTGTTTTTTCTTTTCCGTTGAGTTACAATGATAGAAATTGGAGGACAGATGAAACCGAAAATCATTGGCATTGCCGGAGGGAGTGCGTCCGGGAAGTCCACAATAGTAAAGCAACTCAGTGAACAGCTGGGAGATAATGTACTCGTCATCAAACAGGACGCCTATTATCATCCCTTCAGTGATCTATCTCTCGATGAGAGAAAGCAATTAAATTATGATCATCCCGACGCCTTCGACTTTGAGGCGATGCTTCGCGATATGGCTGCGCTTAAAAGAGGGGAGTCGATCGACATGCCGATCTATGACTATGTCTTATATACAAGAAGGGAAGAGACAGCACACCTTGAGCCCTCTCCCATCATTCTCATCGAGGGATTGTTGACATTCTGGTATGAACCATTGCGCGAACTGATGGATCTCAAACTCTTTGTCGATACCGACTCAGACGAGAGGCTGATCCGACGCATTCAGCGCGACATGAACAAGCGTGGCAGATCACTCGACTCAATCATTGAACAGTATCAGAAGACGGTGAAACCCATGCACGAGCAATTTATTCTTCCCACTAAAAAGTATGCTGATCTCATCATCCCGGAAGGCGCGCAGAATGAGCGAGCCATGTCCATCATGAAGGAGCATCTGAAAAATCTCATGGAGAACAACTAAATGATACATATCTTCGGTCATAAAAATCCTGACACAGATTCTATCTGCTCTGCTATCGCATTGGCAGAGCTCAAGCGTCTTCAGGGCGTGAAGGCGCAGGCATTTCGTCTGGGTCCGCTAGATCGGAAGAGCGTCGTGTAGGGAAAG
>CALFKA010000195.1 GCA_937880545.1 uncultured Clostridia bacterium
TGACTGGAGTTCAGACGTGTGCTCTTCCGATCTATCAGCTATGTCTGGAGCACGCTGATCTTTGCCGGTGCCGATCAGATTCGCCGAGACGTCAGAAGGCGACTGATGCGCAAGTTTCTTGTGCAAAGTCCTGTCTTCTTTGAAAAAAACACGACCGGTTCTCTCATGGCGAAGTCCACTAATGATGTCAACGCCCTCGGCGACTTTGCCGGTTTTGGGCTGATGAGCTTGGGGGATGCTACCCTTTATCCCCTGGGAATTCTCGCCATTATGGCGCTGACCATCAGCTGGAAACTGACGCTCGCCGCCGTGCTTCCCCTTCCCCTTCTCATCGTCGTCACAAAGAAGCTCGAATCTCGCATCACCTCGACTTTTGAAGCGGCGCAGGAAGCGTTTGAGCGTATGAATGAGCGCGTACTTGAAAATGTCTCAGGCGTGCGGGTCGTGCGGGCGTTCGTGCGAGAAGAAGAGCAGAAGAAGCAGTTCGGCGTCCAGGCAGAGGATCTTTTCCGAAAGAACTTTCTCTTTGCCCGGATCATCGCTCTGTTTACTCCCTCTGCGAGAATTATCCCCGGCATCAGTACCCTCATTGCCTTGGGGCTGGGAAGCTATTTCGTGAGTACTGGGGAGATTTCACTGGGAAACCTCATCAGCTTCTTTGTCTACCTGAACCTGCTCTCCTGGCCGATGATGGCTTTTGGTGAATATATCGCTGTGGCTGAGCAAGCGGTGACGGCGATGGACCGTATCCAGGAGCTTCTCGACTACGAGGAAGAAGTGAGAGATGTCCCGGAAGCTCTCGACTACGAGGCAAAGGGAAGCATCTGCTTTGAGAACTTCTCTTTTACGTATCCGGGGAGTGAAGTTCCCACGCTCGAGGACATCTCCTTTACCCTGGCATCAGGACAGACACTGGGTCTTGTCGGTAAAATCGGAAGCGGTAAGACGACGCTTGTGCGTTCGCTGATGCACCTGTTTCCCCTACCTAGTAATTCTCTTTACTTGGACGGGCAACCGATTGAAAAGTATTCCCTTGCGAGCCTGAGAGGTCGCATTGGCTATGTGCCTCAGCAGCACCAGCTGTTTTCCCGTTCTGTGCGAGATAACGTTCTCTTCGGGATCGAGGAACAAGAAGACAACCTCATCTGTGCTCTGTACAAGGCAGACTTCTTAAAAGACCTTGAGTTATTGCCTCACGGGCTTGACACCCTGACAGGCGAGCGCGGTATCGCCCTCTCCGGAGGACAGAAGCAGAGGATCTCTATCGCCCGAGCGCTCCTTCGAGAGCCGGACATCCTGATCCTCGATGACGCCCTCAGTGCCGTCGATGCCACAACCGAGTCTCGCATTCTCTCCCATCTCCAAGATGACAGAGAAGGTAAGACTACGATCATCACCGCCCATCGCCTGAGCGCCGTCACAGGCGCGCACCTGATCCTCGTACTCGAGCGCGGTCGCATCACACAGCGCGGCACGCATGATGAGCTCATGGCCGTCGACGGCTGGTACCGGGAACAATTCCTCCATCAGCAGCTCGAAGGAGGGAACCATGAATATGAATAAGTACCGAAACCAAAAACTGTTCGCCTATGCTAAAAGAGCCAAATGGATGCTTCTGGCAGGCTTCCTCTTTGCGCTTCTGAGCGTCGTATTTGAACTGTTGGCTCCTGCCACCGTCGCAAGAATTCTTGATGGCCTCACAGAAGAGAGTGCGAAGCTGACTGATAGGAAAGGATTCCTCCTACTACTCGGCTTGTTCTTCCTCTCTGTGCTCAGTGGTGCCGGGTTTGGCTACGCATCGAGTCTTTCTTTCCAGCGCGCTGCAAACCGCATCGCCCAGTGGATGCAGGAGGAACTCTTTGGCCATGTGCAGACCCTTCCGATCAGCTACTTTGATACGCTGCCGGCCGGAAAGGTCGTCTCACGCATCACCAATGACACAAAAGATGTGCGCATCCTCTTTCAGGTCGTCCTTGCCCATGTGACGATCGCTACGCTATACCTCACAGGAATATATGGGACACTTCTCTTTATTGACTGGAAGATGTTTGTCATGGCACTCATCCCCGTGCCCTTTCTGCTCTTCCTCTTTACGGACTACCGGAAGAAATCTACAAGCTACAACAAGATCCACCGGGAGAAACTGAGTGAGCTAAACGCCAACTTGAACGAAAACATCGGAGGGATGCAGATCTTGCAGGCATTTGGAATGCAGGAACAGATCTACTCGGAGTTCAGTGCGCTAAATGATGCCATCTATGATCAAGACATCAAACTGACCCGCCTGGAAAGCTACAGTTCTTTCAATGCGATCGGATCCCTTCGCTACTTGTCTCTGGCGACGGTGCTACTCTACTTCGGAGCAGGTTGGCTGACAGATGCCTACCCGGTCACCATTGGCTCCCTTTACCTGTTCATCAACTACATGAACCTCATCTACAATCAGGCCAATAACATCATTCAGAGACTCGGACAACTGGAGCGGGCGAAGGTGGCAGCAGACCATATCTTTACTCTCCTTCGCACAGAAGGAGCTCCGCTGAGCGATACACCGGAGCCCCTCAAGGGAACAGTAGACTTTGAGGACGTGAGCTTTTACTACAAAGATGAAGAATACGTCCTTCATGATATCAGTTTCCACCTAAACCCCGGTAAGACTGCTGCCTTTGTCGGTCATACGGGATCGGGCAAAAGTACGCTTATGAACCTGCTCTTTGGTTTCTATCAGCCACAGACCGGACGTGTCCTCCTCGATGGAAAGGACCTGAGTGAACTCTCCCTAGGAGGAGCCCGAGACAATATGGCAATCGTACTGCAGGATCCATTCCTCTTCACCGGCACCATCCTCTCCAACATCACGCTCCATGATGAGCGCATTACAGAAGAAGCAGCCCTCGAGGCACTACTCGAGGTCGGAGGGGAAGAATTCTTGCGCCGACATCCACAGGGGTTGCACACGCCGATTACGGAAAAGGGCATGACTTTCTCCGCCGGTGAACGTCAGCTGATCAGTTTTGCAAGGGCGCTGGCAAAAGACCCCGCCATCCTCGTCCTCGATGAGGCGACAAGTCATGTCGACTCCCAGACCGAGCAGCTCATTCAGGCCGGTATCGAGCGACTGCAGCGAGGAAGAACGACCCTTCTGATCGCCCACCGCCTGTCAACCATCCGCGATGCCGATCGCATCTTCGTACTTGAACAGGGAAGAATCCGAGAGGAAGGCACTCATGACGAACTGATTACACTCAGTGGCATCTACAAAGAGATGTATGAGCACCAGTCGAAGTCTCTCATGAATGGAGCGGGAGCCAGATAGTCAGCACATGTAAGACAACGGGAGTCCCTCACAGTAGGTGACTCCCTTTCTTCTTATTTGCTTCCCCCTCTGACCATTCTTTTTCTATCTCCTTTGGCTTCCTTCTGCTACAATAAAGCCATGCGAAAAACTGACACCAAGAGGGCTCTGCTCAGTGTGGGCATTCCCGTCACTATCCAAAATCTCATCAGCTATTCCCTGAATTTTGTCGACACCGCCATGATCTCCTACGTATCAGAGGAGGCACTTGCTGCGGTGACGCTTGCCAATCAGGTCTTTTTTCTGATGATACTCATCACCTTCGGGATCGCTTCAGGCTCCGGCTCTTTTCTGGCTCAGTTTTTTGGAAAAGAAGATGAAGAAAACATCGAGCGGACTGTCAGTGCCACTCTTCTATTTTCCGGAGGGGTGGGGTTTCTTGCCATGGTGGCAGGCATGTTGTTTGGCAAGCAGCTCATGGGACTACTTATCCGCGATCCGGGCGTCATTTCCTTAGGAGGCCGCTATCTTCTGTGGGTCGCTCCCAGCTACTTCTTTACCACCCTCTCTGTCACCTTCATGGTCGCCACCCGTTCCACCGGACGAGCCCGCATCGCCCTGGTCTCTTCTTCCCTTGCGGTCTTTTCCAACATGATCCTCGACTACCTGCTGATCTTCGGGAAACTCGGTTTTCCACAGATGGGGGTGGAGGGTGCCGCTCTTGCGACAACGCTGGCAAGGATCTTTGAGTTTGCTCTGATAGCTTTTTTTGTCTATAAATATGAGACGTTTCTTGCGCCTTACCTCAGGCACTTTCGCTCCCTGACAAAAGACTTTCTAAAAGCACTCCTTCGCACATCTCTTCCGGTCGTCGCCAATGAGTCACTTTGGGCACTTGGTATCGTACTCTATACTGTGCATCTGGGCTTTCTCGGACAGGGTGCTGTGGCAGCCTTTCAGGTGACGAGAAATCTCTATAATTTTTTTGACGTTGGTTTCTTCGGCCTTGCCAGTGCCGCCACTTTTCTCATCGGCGTTGCCATCGGCAGCGGAAGAGTGCAGGAGGCAAAAGAAACAGCACGAGACTTCATGAAGTACAACATCTTCGCCTCAGCCGGCTTCATGGTGTTGGTCATGGTCTTTTCTCCCTATCTCCTACAGATCTTTCACCTTTCACAAGAGACCTATGAAATGGCTCGCTCCATGATGTTTATTTTTGCCGGATTTATGATCATCAAAAATATTAACCTTCTCTTTATCGTCGGCATTGCAAGAGGAGGAGGCGATACGCGCCACGCGATGTTCATCGAGGTGTTCGGCGTGTGGGTGATCGGTGTCCCCATCGCCTTTATCAGTGTCTTGCTTCTTCGTCTCGACCCTGTCACAGTCGTGCTTCTGCTCCAGACAGAGGAGCTTATCATAGCTTTTTTC
>CALFKA010000196.1 GCA_937880545.1 uncultured Clostridia bacterium
GAGTAAGTAGAACACTTGAGTAAGTGAACTATTCTTTTTAGTTTGGAAAGTAAGGCACCCCCCATCCTGCCCTTTTTTACAGAAAAATGACTTGCAGGGACAAGCAAGGTGTTATATAATCATCAAGTATTGACTCCCGGCACTCCGGTGCTAATCCTGGAAAGAGAGGGGGGAGAAAACTTGACCGGAATCAAAGTACGTCCGAATGAATCAATCGACAGCGCCTTGAAACGCTTTAAGCGCGAGACTTCTAAGGCTGGGCTGATGGCCGAAATCAAAAAAAGGAAACACTATGAAAAACCCAGTGTAATCCGCAAGAAAAAGGTCGACGCCGCCAAGAGAAAGCGAAGGAAGTCCAATCGGGAGAGCAGTCGTTATTAATCATGCGGTTGTTTTCCGTGATCACTTGATCGCAGGAGAGACAATGCCTTTGAGGGTGTTGTCTTTTTTTTACCCTGACTTGTGCTAAAATGACTGCAGAGGTGAAATTGTATGGAGAGAAGAATTCCACTTCAGAGTGGAGTGTCTTTAGCCAAACTGTTTGGCAATTTGGATGAAAATATACATGTGCTACAGGATGCCATGAATGTCGAGGTGCTCGCCATGGGCAACGATATTCTCCTGCGTGGGGAAGAAGAGAACACGCTACAGGCTGCCCGAGTACTCAATCGTCTGCAGGAAAAACTGCAGACCGGAGAAGAAGTCGACCTCGCCGGCCTTGACTACCTGATCCACAAAGCACTGGAAAAAGAGTTTGAAGAAGTGGCGCAACTGGGGGAAGAGGTGATTGTGGCTACCTATAAAGGGAAGCTCATCAAACCAAAAACCCTAGGCCAACAGGAATATATCCGCGCGATTCAGGAGCATACGCTGACTTTTGGCATTGGTCCTGCGGGAACCGGAAAGACCTATCTTGCCGTAGCAACCGCTGCCAGGAGTTTTCGAAAAAAGGAAGTCTCCCGGATCGTCATCACACGTCCCGCCATTGAGGCGGGGGAGAAGCTGGGTTTTCTCCCGGGGGACTTGCAGGAAAAGGTAGACCCGTATCTCCGGCCGCTATATGATGCCCTGAGCGATATCTTCGGCACCGACGCCTACCTTCGCATGAGAGAAAGAGGCATCATCGAAGTGGCTCCTCTAGCCTACATGAGAGGTCGCACCCTCGATGAAGCATTCATCATCCTCGATGAAGCGCAGAATACGACGAAGGATCAGATGAAGATGTTCCTGAGCCGTTTCGGGTATGACTCTAAAGTGGTGGTCAACGGTGATGTGACGCAGATTGACTTGCCCTCGGGCAAGCTCAGCGGACTTACGCATGCGGCGGAGATCTTAAAGGATATCGACGACATTTCGATTGTCAACCTGAAGTTTGAAGACGTGGTTCGCCACAGCCTTGTAAAGAAAATTCTGGCTCGCTATGAAGAGGACCACAGCTGATGGACATCTTTCTCGACTATGAAGTGGAGATCGACGAAGCAGATCTCTCTTTGGTAGAAAGAGCTATTCAGACCGTTTTAGAGGAAGAAAATCTCACAGGTGAGGGAGAAGTGTCGGTCTTGTTTGTCGATGATGAAGGGATCCGCGCGCTCAACCGAGAGCATAGAGGTGTCGATGCCGTCACGGACGTCCTGAGTTTTCCTCAGTACGACACTTATGATGAACTTCTCTCAGAAGATTATATGGTCCTCGGAGATGTCGTCATCAATCTTTCACGATGTAAAGAACAGGCGGAACAATATGGTCATTCTGTACAGAGAGAAATCGCCTATCTCACCATCCATAGCATGTACCATCTGCTGGGATATGATCATCAAGAGTCCTCGGAAAAAATCGAGATGAGAAAAAAAGAAGAGTGTACCTTTACACGAATGATGGAGGAAAAATGAAACGAAGAACATTGGTTGTTGCCATACTGCTCGTACTGGTGCTGGCTTTGAGTCTGAGCACTACTTCGTGCAAAAAGAAGGAAGAGCCGGCAGTCGAGACTCCTCCCGAAACAGAAGTGGTCGCTACGCCGGTCGAACCTGTTCCGGAGACCATCGTAGAAGAGACGGTTCCCGAACCGGAACCTGAAGAGTCCTATCATCCGCTGATCTCCAAGCGCTATCCTTGGGTGATTATGATCAACAATCATCCGGATGCGCGTCCTCAGTCGGGAGTCTCGACGGCTTCACTCATCTACGAGATCCTGGTAGAGGGTCGCATGACGCGCCTTCTGATGGTGACAGAAGATGAAGAAGCACTTGTCGGACCGATCCGATCAGCCCGTCCTGCTTTCTTTGATCATGTACTCGAGTGGCAGGGATTCTATGCGCATGTCGGGAACTATGAATATGTCAAACAGCATCCTTACGGGGATGAGATCAAGGACATGGATCAGTTCTATCATGCCGGCCGCGCCTACTACCGAGAGACGCACCGCAAGGCACCTCACAACATGTATGCACCCCTCGACAAGCTCTATGCTGCAGCAGAAGCCGAAGGTTATCAAATTGAGCTGCCGGAAGAAGGCCTAGGTCACTTCAATCAGTACGACGAGTACCATGACTATGGTGAAGCTCCAGCAGCAACATCTGTCTCCTTCTCCTATGATAATTACACGGGTCTTGACTACCGCTGGAATGAAGAAAAGCAGATGTATGAGAAATACATTAACGGAAAGATCATGGTGGAGGAGTTTACGAAAGAAGAGATTGAGATCGGAAACCTCATCATCCTTCGCCGCCCTCACTCCAAGATGCCAAACGGTGTTCATGAAAAAGTGGAATATCTCGGTGAGGGAGAAGCGACCTATTTCACCGGAGGCAAGATGTATGCGCTGACCTGGAAGAAAGATGACAATAAGACTCCTACAAAGTACTTTATTGATGGAAAAGAGCTGATCCTCAATCCGGGTCTGACATTTATCAATGTCATTCCCGAGTCGCTCGATGTGAAGATCGATGGTTGATCGGGAGTTGATGGAAAAAGCGAGAGAAGCAAAGCAGTTCGCCTATGCCCCCTACAGCGGTTTTCGCGTGGGGGCAGCGGTGCTTACCAAGAGCGGAACTGTCTACACAGGGTGCAATGTGGAGTCGGCTTCTTTTGGCGCCACCAATTGTGCTGAACGCGTTGCGCTTCAAAAAGCCATCAGTGAAGGCGAGAGAGAATTTCTCGCTTTGGCTGTGGCGGGAGATGCAGAAATGACGACCCCGTGCGGTATCTGCCGACAGGTCATCTCGGAACTCGCTCCCAATGCCCGTATCCTCGTAAGCGAGGGAGAGCAACTGCGGGTATTCACCGCAGAGTCGCTTTTGCCTCATGCCTTCGGGCGGAAGGATCTTCTGTAATGCGATCAGGATTTGTCGCCATTGTCGGCCGGGCCAATGTCGGAAAGAGCACCCTGCTCAACAGCTTAATGGGAGAGAAGATCTCCATAGTAACAGAGAAGGCGCAGACGACGCGTCATCGCATTCTGGGGGTGCTTCACGAAGAAGAAGGGCAGATCGTTCTGGTGGACACACCGGGCATGCACAAGCCCCGCAATGAACTAGATCACTACATGATTGATGTCATTGAGGATTCCCTCGAGGGGGTGGACCTTCTTCTCTTTGTCGTTGACGCATCCTTTGAGCCGGGCGGCGGGGATCGTTTCATGGCAGAGCGCATCGCTCACATGAAGCCTAAGATCCTCCTGCTCAATAAAATTGACCTGCTGGATGCTGACACCTTCAACAGAAGGCTTACGCAATACTCACAGATCGGTACATTTGATGAGATCCTGGGGATCAGTGCCATCGACCCTCGTACGACGACGGGGCTTAAAGAGACCATCTTTTCGTATCTTCCGGAAGGTCCTCCGTACTTTCCCACGTATATGAGGACAGATCTCGATGAAGACCTCATCATCGCCGAACAGGTCAGAGAAAAGGCATTGATGTATCTCGATGAGGAGATCCCTCACGGTATTGCCGTTGTCGTGGAAGAGAAAGAGAATGTCGACGGTGTCCTTCACATCTTGTGCACTATCATTGTGGAGCGCGACAGCCACAAAGGCATCGTCATTGGAAAAGGCGGGCGAAAACTCAAGGGCATCGGAAAAGAGGCCCGGGCTGAACTCGAGCGGATCTTTCACCAGCAGGTGTACCTTGAGCTCTTTGTCAAGGTCCGCAAGAATTGGCGCAGCAGCTCGTCACGCGTGAAAGAATACGGATATCGAAAATGAAATTCTACGAGGTGCAGGGCATCGTCCTGCGCCGAAAAAAGATCAATACCAGAGACTGCTATCTCTCTATTTTGACAAGGGAGATGGGGCGAATTGAGGTTTTTGCCGGGGGAGCCAATGCTCCCAGGAGCCCTCTTAATAAAGGCGCCAGTCCCTTCGTGTTTGGAACATTCTCACTTTCGGGACGAGGTAGTTTTCGGCTTCAACACGTGGAGATCATCGACAGTTTCTATCATCTTCGGGAAGATATGCAGCGCTTTCTCGCTGCTTCCCTGATCTCTCGAGCTCTCTTTGCCATGCTTCCGGAAGGAGAAGCAAACCGAAGCCTGTATGAGCTCAGTGTCAATACGGTAGCGATCTTTCATAAATATCCAAAATTGATACCGGAAGCCACTCTGTATTTTTTGTATGGTGCGGCCAGGGCGACAGGGATTGAACCTGCGGGACCCGAGTGTATGGCCTGCGGGCAAAACGGGTATGTATTTGATGTTGGAGAAAGTGGCTTTTTATGTAGAGAACATGCCGCCGGTGGACATCCTCTCAGTGAAGAGGAACACAGGATCTTTCAGCAACTTTCCACACTGAAGCTCGTCGATTTTCTCAATGAAAAACACACGGACGAGGCAGTCAGGGGGATGAGAAAACTCCTAGATGCATACTGGAAAGCGCAGTGGGATCTCGACGTCGAAAATCTTCAAAAAGAACTTGATCAATTCCTTCAGGAGGAACCCTAAATGATGATTACACTCGAAATGCTGGAAGAAGTGATGGAGCGCACAGGTGCGGACTATGAACAGGCGAAAGCGGCGCTTCAGGAGAATAACGGGATTGTAGAAGCCGCTATTCGTTCACTGAGCGAAGAAAAACAAGAAAAGAAGGGCTTTGAAAAAGCCGTCAAAGACACCGCGCAGTTCGTCAAAGATATGGCGGAAAAAGGACTTCTCAGCCGCCTTGTGATTACAAACAAAGAGGAGACCATCCTCAATATTCCGCTGGGTGTGGGCGTAGCGGGTCTGGTCTTTGCCAGTTTGTTTTCCGTCGCCGGACTGACAGCCGCCTTCTTGTCCGATTACAAGATCAGAGTTGTGACCAAAGATGGCAATGATATCGATCTCAACGCCTACATGGAAAAAGCAAAAGACAAAGTCTCTTCTGTGGTGAAAGAGCATAAAGACGATTTCGTCATCCTCTCAGAAGAAGATGAAGACGAGGAAGATAAAGAGTAACTCTACGAACTGATAGGAGCAATATCCGATGGTGACGATGGACAAACTGGTTGCGCTGAGCCGCAACCGCGGAATTATTTTTGCAGGAAGTGAACTCTACGGCGGGCTGGCCAATACATGGGACTATGGCCCCATTGGCGTTGAACTGAAAAACAACATTAAGCACCTCTGGTGGGTGCGCTTTGTTCAGGCACAGCCTCTGGTGGTCGGTCTGGATTCTTCGATCCTTTTAAACCCTCAAGTCTGGGAGGCATCCGGCCATGTCGGAGGCTTCAGTGATCCACTGATCGACTGTCGGCAGTGTAAGAACCGCTTCCGCGCCGACAACATGATTGAAGACTTCTTTGCCCAAAAGGGTGATGCAAGAGAGATTGCAGGGCTGTCAGACGATGAGTTACGAGGCATTATTGACGAAGAGAACATTCCATGCCCGGGATGCGGAGGACACAACTTTACACCTATCCGCAAATTCAATCTCATGTTTCAGACCTATCAGGGTGTGACAGATGAGAACGCGACGCCCATTTATCTGCGTCCGGAAACAGCCCAAGGGATCTTTCTGAATTTCCGCACGATCTCTCGAGCGGCACGACTCACACCGCCCTTCGGTGTCGGGCAGATCGGAAAGAGCTTCCGCAATGAAATCACACCGGGCAACTTCATCTTCCGCACCAGAGAATTTGAGCAGATGGAGCTGGAATTCTTCTGCCCGGGAGAAGAAGCCGATCATTGGTATGATTACTGGCGCAAAGAATGCATGGACTTCCTGTTAGAACTGGGCGTGAAAAATGAGAGTCTCAGAATGCGCCCGCATTCACAGGAAGAACTCTCCCATTATTCCGTCGCGACGAGCGATATCGAATATCTCTTCCCCTTTGGATGGGGAGAAGTGTGGGGGATCGCCAATAGAACCGACTATGACCTGAAAGCCCATATGAGTTTCTCCGGAAAAGATCTGACGGCCATGGATCCTGTGACCAATGAGAAGTACATCCCCTACGTTATTGAACCTTCGGTTGGGGTGGAGCGGCTGCTCCTGATGTTCCTCGCCGATGCCTACGACGAAGAAGATCTGGAAGATGGTTCCACGCGTGTTGTGCTACGCTTTCATCCGCTCCTCGCACCGGTAAAGATCGGAGTGCTGCCACTTAGTAAGAAACTCACAGCACAGGCGGAAGAACTGTTTCGCAAGTTAGCACCACTGTATAATGCCGAACTCGACGACAGAGGAAGCATCGGCAAACGCTATCGTCGCTTCGATGAAATCGGAACGCCGTATTGTGTGACGGTAGACTTTCAGACTGAAGAAGACGGCTGTGTGACGGTGCGCGACCGCGACACCATGGAGCAAGTGCGTCTGCCTATCAGTGAGCTGGAAAGCTTTTTCGCTGAGAAATTCCGTCCATAGAGGTCGCTTGTGTAAGGAGGATGTGATGATCGACAGGCGCATGCTCGAAGAGAGGGAGGCAGCTACGCTGAGTCCCTATGCTTCGCTGAGCAGAGATGCCGCGCGGGACTTTCCGGAAGAACCTGATGAGCTGCGTACCTTGTTTCAGCAAGACCGCGACCGCATCCTTCACTGCAAAGCCTTCCGAAGGCTCAAACACAAGACACAGGTGTTTCTCTCCCCGGAGGGAGATCACTATCGCACACGCCTGACACACACGTTAGAGGTGTCACAGATCGCCAGAACATTGGCGCGGGCGCTTGCTTTGAACGAAGATCTTACTGAAGCCATGGCGCTGGCGCATGACCTGGGACATACGCCCTTTGGGCACTGCGGGGAGGATGCTCTCAATGAGCTTCACCCCGGTGGCTTTGTGCATGCCAGGCAGTCGCTGCGGGTCGTTGAGGTCTTGGAAGAACGCCATAATAAACCCTTTAAAGGTCTCAATCTTACCAAGGAGGTAAGAGAGGGGATCTCTGCGCATACAGGGAGTGGACAGTCGAAGAGCCTGGAAGGGCAGATTCTTAAATACGCCGACCGCATTGCTTATATCAATCACGATATCGACGATGCCACGCGTGCCGGCATCCTACGTGAAGAAGATCTCCCGAAAGAAGCCCGGGCAATCCTTGGCGAGACGCCATCGAAGCGCATCCACCACATGGTGATGGATATCGTGCACTCCTCTTCAGGGAAACGTTCGATCTCGATGAGCCCCCGGGTGGAAGAGGCAATGATGGAGTTTCGGAGTTATCTCTTTGCCCATCTCTACAGGAATCCGGAGGCGAAAAGCGAAGAAATACGGGCAAAAAAGCTCGTCAGTATGCTGTATCAACATTTTTGTGACTTTCCACAGGATCTGCCGTATGAGTATGCCAGAGCCTATACTGAGCGGGGTGTGGAGGCGGTCAAAGACTACATAGCGGGGATGAGCGATCACTACGCCATCAACTGCTTTCGACGTCTGTTTATTCCCGAGTTCTGGCGATAGGAGTATCGGTGGGATATAAGTATGTCGATGATATCGGGCGCATCCTTACAGATCAGCTCGATATTGTCACCGTCATTTCTTCGCGCGTTCCCTTAAAGCGTGCGGGGAGAAATTACAAAGCCAACTGTCCTTTTCATCAGGAAAAGACTCCTTCCTTTGTGGTATCGCCCGAGAGGCAGTCATACCACTGTTTCGGATGTGGAGTTTCGGGCAACGCTTTGAGCTTCATCATGAGCTATGAGAATCTTGACTTTCTCTCTGCTCTTGAGAGCCTGGCTGAGAGGGAAGGTATTGACCTCGAGCCCTATCTAAACAAAGAAGAGCAGCGACAGCCCAAAGAAGACCTGAGTGTGTTTTTTGAGCTAAATCGCACAGCTGCTCGCGCCTTTTTCGATGAGTTCCAGAAGACTTCTTCTGCTAAAGAGTACCTACTTGGAAGGGGCGTCAGCGAAAAGACCCTTCGGCGCTTTGGGGTAGGCTATGCCCCGGCCGGTTGGGACTTTCTTGTCCAGAAGTTGGGCGTGAAGTTGTCGGAGGACATCGCCAAAAGATGCGGCTTATTTGCCTTTGGTGAACAGGGGAAGATGTATGACCGCTTCCGAGAACGAATCATCTTCCCGATCTTCGATGTGAGAAAGCGTGTCATCGGATTTGGAGGAAGGCTGATGGGGGAAGATCCCCGCGCAGCAAAATATCTCAACTCTCCGGATACTCCGCTGTTTAATAAAAGTTATCATCTCTATGGACTTCACAGCGCCAAGAATCACCTGGAAACGCCCAAGCGCCTCCTCCTTGTCGAAGGCTATATGGACGTGATTGCCCTTTATGATAAAGGAGTGCCACAGGCAGTGGCTAGTCTTGGAACGGCGCTCACACCGGAACAGGGCAAACTTCTGTCACGCTATGCAGAGGAGATTGTGATCCTCTTTGATGGAGATGAGGCTGGTCAGAAAGCCACTCTCCGAGCGATCGATGTATTGAGCGAACTCCCTCTAAGGGTGCTCGTTGTCAATCTGCCACCGGAAGATGACCCCGACAGCTATATCCAGCGGGAAGGGGCAGAAGGTTTCTGGAAGTATCTAGAAGAAAATGCGAAAGAGGCGATGGAGTATATTATCGACAGAGAAGCAGGTCTGGTGGATCTTCAGAATATGGCCGGTCAACAGCTCTTTTTATCGCGTGTTATGCCGAAAATTGAGCGAATGGAGCAGAGTGCCGGCAGAGGCCTCTATATCCAGCAAATAGCTTCGCACATCGGAGTTGAGCCGCGTGTTCTTACAGGGGACTGGAAACTCCGTGAAAGTGCACTTAGTGAGCGCTCGACAAAGCGTAGTGAAAACAGGAAGTATACCAAACGTCTCTTGGCTATTCTTTTAAAGGAACCAACTATCGCTTTGCAGATGATCGCCACGCCTTACTATCAGTACCTGAGCGCCAATTGGCACACTTTTGTAAGTTATCTATTAGAGCAAGAAGGGTATAATATACAATCTGCCATTGAGATTTTCACACTGGAACAAGTGGAGTTTTTTGAAGAAACTGCCGGAGAAGAAATCAAAAGCGCTGATATTGCGCATTGGCGGACTTTGTTGCGTCATTTTGCCCAGCAGGGCATGATGGAACAATTGGAACAGCTGCGTGAAAAACCACAAAAAGACGATGCGGATTACGCAGAGATGGATAGATTGAAGAAGAAATTGAGTGAACTGGCCCAGGAAAGAGGAAGAGATCATGGAAAAAGATAAGATTATCGAGGAGTTGATCCTCGCAGGGAAAAAAGCGGGAAAGCTCACGGAGGGTGAGATCCAGACTGCTTTCGAAGACATTGACCTGGAGAAGGAAGACGTCTTTGCGATCTATGAGATCATTACCAAAGCCGGGGTGGAAATCGAAGAGGAAGACGATCTGACGAAAGACCTCGATGACCTGGAGGATGAAAAAGATTCAAAGAAAGAAGACGCGGATGCCGATGAAGATAGTGACAAGCCGGCGAAGGCAGCGACTCGTGCTGCAAAAAGCATAGCGATTGATGACCCGGTGCGCATGTATCTGAAAGAAATTGGACGGGTGGCTCTTCTGACCAAAGAAGAGGAAATTGAACTCGCCAAGCGCATGGAAGATGGCGATGAAGAAGCCAAGGCCCAGCTGTGTGAAGCCAACCTTCGACTTGTCGTCAGTATCGCCAAAAGATATGTCGGCCGTGGCATGCTCTTTCTTGACCTCATACAGGAAGGCAATCTAGGCCTGATGAAAGCCGTAGAAAAGTTTGACTACCGAAAGGGCTATAAATTCAGTACCTACGCCACCTGGTGGATACGCCAGGCCATCACCCGAAGTATCGCTGATCAGGCCCGCACGATCCGCATCCCGGTGCACATGGTGGAGACCATCAACAAGTTGATGCGCATCTCCCGCCAGCTCCTACAGGATCTGGGGCGTGAGCCGACACCGGAGGAGATCGGGGAAGCGATGGGCATTACGGAAGAAAAGGTCCGCGAGATCATGAAGATTTCACAGGAACCCGTATCTCTGGAGACGCCTATTGGTGAAGAGGAAGATTCCCACTTGGGAGACTTTATTGCCGATGATGAGGCGTTGGCTCCGGCCGATGCCGCAGCCTTCAGTATGTTAAAAGAAGTGCTCTCCGAGGTTCTCGACGGGCTTACCCCCAGGGAGCAGAAAGTCCTTAAGCTTCGCTTTGGACTCGAAGACGGAAGAGCACGCACCCTGGAAGAAGTCGGAAAGACGTTTGACGTCACGCGAGAGAGAATACGCCAGATTGAGGCAAAAGCTCTCCGCAAACTCAAACACCCGACTCGTTCGAGAAAACTGACGGACTATCTTGACTGATGGATGCAAGACTGGAGGCCATAGCCTCTTTAGTGGAAGCCGGGAGTGAGCTGATCGACATCGGAAGCGATCACGGCTTCCTCCCGCTTTTTCTATTAGAAAGTGGAGTTGTCTCCCATGTCAGTGTCAGCGATATTGGTGAAGGTCCGCTCCTCAATGCAAAAAAGACACTGGAGGGCAAATACGCCGACTTCTACCTTGCCGATGGCCTCCCGAAACAGGGTCTATTTGACTCTGCTGTTATCGCAGGGATGGGCGGTCATACAATAGCGGGGATTATTGAAAAGGACCGAAAGAGATTTGCGCAGATGCGCTATGTCATCGTACAGCCGATGCAGCATCTAAGGGAACTCCGGGAGTATCTTCTGCGACACGGATTTCGGGTGATTAAAGAACGACTTGTCTTTGAAGCGCATTACTATGTAATCATGAAAGTTGTCCCTGGAGAGGATACGCCGTATGACCTTGATCTCGGGAAAGATTTTTCACAAGACAAGGCACTGTATGAAAAGTACCTTGATTGGCACAAAAAACGTATCCTCTCCTTCCTCGAGCATCTTGAGGGAGAGAGGGCGCTGGAGATGGCAGAGCTCCTAGAGCGCATCGATCAGCGCTTGCAGGATATGATATAATAAAGTTGCAACACAACCAGGTCGGGTGATCGCGTACCGCAAGGTATGAGGAAAGTCCGAACTCCGTGAGCAAGGGCGCTGGGTAACACCCAGTGGAGGCGACTCCAAGGATAGTGCAACAGAAATAGACCGCCTCGCAAGAGGTAAGGATGGAAAGGTGGAGTAAGAGCCCACCAGCGGACTGGCGACTGTCCGGCTATGTAAACCCCGTCCGGAGCAAGACCAAGTGGGGACATCATGAAGTGCTCCTTCGTCCCGTGGTAGGTCGCAAGAACACCGTCGGCAACGCGGTGTCAAGATAGATGATCATCCTCGACAGAAATCGGCTTACAGACCTGGTTGCTTGTTGGAAAATGTCGGAGCTCTCCTTGGAGAGCTTCTTTTTTTGTTCTAGACTTTGACTCAGGAGGACAGAACATGAACCCACAGCTTCGCCAGTGGCTGGAGAGATACTCTCCTGAGAGCTTTGCCAAAAGAGAAAATACCATCATCCGCCTGTTGGAGGAAGAATTTACAGAAATTATGTTCAATAGCTGGAATGAGATCTTTTTAGAAGATGAGGAGGGGATGCGCTCCATGGAAGGCCTCTTTTCTTCGCGAGGAGAGTACCAGAGGAGTGTCTCGAGATTTCTCGCATTCTATAACCAGCGCCTGAGCGTAGATCGGCCGATCGCCGACTTCGATATTGACAGGGGGTACCGGGTCAATGTCATCAATAGCCATCTGACGGGCGCCGATGTCGTCTTGACGGTGAGAAAAGGAGGAGGGCAGCGCTTTCAGGAATCGGATTTTCTCGATGGGGGCTTTATGAGTCGGCACCAGAGGCAGCTCCTTCTTCGGCTGATGAGGGAGCGAAAGACACTCTTCATCAGTGGCGAGACCAGCTCCGGAAAGACGACGCTTCTCAATTTTCTCTTAGGTGACATTGACCGCTCCGAACGCCTCGTCATCATAGAGGACACAGCGGAGATCCGAGCGCCTGCAGGAAGTAACTGCGTGTACCTGCGCACAAAGGCAAAAGCACATCTTATGCAGGAGGTGAACACGTCGGACCTCGTCAAGACATCTCTTCGCATGCGTCCCGACAGGATCATTTTAGGTGAGATCCGACGTGAAGAAGTAGTAGATTTTCTCCATGCAATCAACACAGGGCACAGGGGAAGTCTCTGCACAGGCCATGGGAATTCTCCACAGGATATGATCGCACGACTGGAAATGCTTCTTATGGAGGCGGGGATTCCCTATGAAGCCGCACAGCGCTACTTGGGCAGAGGCATTGATGCCATCATCCAACTTCGTGGAAAAAGCGAGCGCAAATTGGTGGGCATCAGCGGCATCCGTTTTTCAAAAGGGGAGGTGAAGATCGATGACATCGCTTAAGATGTTGGAGATTGCTGGATTTCGGGTGGGACTTTTGCTCCTTGTGCGGGGAGGATGGTTGTGGAGTCTGTTGTTTGTGTTTGAAGGGCTCTTCAGTCTGATACGCACATATCGCAAAGGAAGAGGAAGTATCGATCAAAGGGTGGTTCTCGAGCAGCTTGCTACTTTTGGAAACAGACTTCGTGAAGGAGATGCACCGGCGCATGCCTGGGAGAAGGCGAACGTCCAAGCCTATCCATCCGAGTTCATTCATCCCGAGGCAGAGCACTTCTCACTGGAAATTTATGAAAAACAGTTCCGTCTCTTTGAGAAAAAACTCCTCTTGGAGGAGGAATTGGAAGCAGAGTTCAGTGCCTCCAAGCTCCGAATGGGGATCATGAAGTACCTGCCAATCCTTTCCATGCTTATGCTCGAAGGCTTCAGTGGGAGGGTAGTGCCGATCCTCCTTCGCGTCGGATGTGCTGTGGGACTTCTCTGCAACTATCACATTGCGTCCTGGATAGAGAGAATGTCGTGATCGGATTTGCGTTTTTTCTTACGTTGAGACTTTTGAAGGGGGTGGTGCTGGGATGGATAAGCCGACTCTTTGCATTTCGGGAAAGCCGAGGGGCCGATCTTCTCTTTGCTCTCTCTTATAGCACACAGGAAAGTGTCCACGAGCTCTTTCTCCTCGAGTGGACAATGAGGTTGATGGACTGGCTCTCCATTTTGTTTTTAGCTGTAGGAGTCTCAGGACTGATAGGGATTTCGGCGGGGTATGCGCTGGGTGGACTCAGCTTTGCCTTGATCGCCGGGCTTCTTCGGCTCGGATCCCTTGTACAGAAGAACCAGCATCGACTGATCGAAGAACTGAGCAGTTTTGTCTTCCGCTATGAGATGGCGCTTCTGGGAGGGAGGAACCAATATCTTGCTATCCGTGAAGCTTCAAAAACACTGGCACTGTTTGAAACCAGCGAAGATGTCGATGGCTATTCAGAGGAGCTCGAAAGGCTCTTTCTCGCCAGCAAGTGGATGGTGATCAAGAAGGTCATAATCCTTTTGGAGAGGGGAAAGCACTTTACGGGGGAGTCATTGAGCATGGATTTCGCACAAGTCTCCTCGGAGCTCTTTGAACGCTACCGGCGAGCGAAGAAACTGGAACTGGAAAAACGGGAAAATCTGATTCTCTTACCGATGAGTGCTAATATGCTCATTATGATCATCTATGTTATTGTCCCTTTTCTTATGGAATTTGTCTGGAGGTAAAGATGGAAAGATGGGAAGACGGTTTTGGTACGGTAGAACTTGTAATCCTGACGGCTATTCTTATTGGGCTGGCACTTCTGTTTAAAACATTCATTGCCGATTACGCAAGTGCACTGTTACAGGATATCTCCAATGTGGAGATCAATATCCGCTCCATCGGGCAGTGATTCGACAGGGCATTGCGCTGCGCCCGGGAAGCGTGGAACTTCTCTATCATGTGCCGTATTCCGCTCTGCGTTTTAACAAAGTCCGGGAGCCGGAGACGTTTTATATCACTCCGAGATATGTCCCGGGTGTGCGGGGGATGCTCTTGGTCTATGATATGAGTGAATTTGTCATTGTGGGAGAGCAGTTTATTAAAAATGGCGTCGTCTATCGACTTTTTCTACCGCTGAAAAGGCCTCTGTGAGAGGTCTTTTCCCTATTTTGGGTACTATCATGGTGGAGGAAATTATGAGAGTGTTATTAAGTGAACAGCAAATTCAGGAGAGAATCCGAGAAATAGCGACTCAGATTCACACGGACTATGAAGGGAAGAAACCGATTCTCATCGGGATTTTGAAAGGCAGCTTTGTCTTTCTCAGTGATCTCATTCGAGAACTGGAAATGGAACTGGAAGTGGACTTCATGGCGACGTCGAGTTATGGCGATGCCACGACGAGTTCCGGGGTTGTCCAGTTGACAAAGGACCTCGATGTTGCGATCGAAGGGCGGGATGTTATAATAGTAGAAGATATTGTGGACACCGGGCTGACGCTGCGATACCTGCGCCAGCTCCTACTTCAGCGCTTTCCGGCCTCGCTGGCCGTCTGTACGCTCCTCGATAAGAGCGCCAGGCGACAAGTAGAAGTGCCTGTCGATTACTGTGGCTTTGACATTGAAGATGGATTCGTCGTCGGCTACGGCATTGATTACGCTCAGAAGTACAGACAATTGCGATTCGTCGCTATTATTGAGGAGGATTTTAATGAGTAACCCCTATGCGCCCGTGGGCGTATCGAACCGCCACATGCATATTGACCGGGAGACACTGGATAAACTCTTTGGCAAAGGCTATGAACTGAAAAGGATGAAGGACCTGTCACAGCCCGGGCAATACGCCTGTGAGGAAAAAGTGGAAGTCGTCGGTCCCAAGGGTAGCCTGAGTGTGCGCATTCTCGGTCCTGTACGAAGCAGGACACAGGTGGAGATTTCGATCACAGATTCTTTTGCGCTGGGCGTCCCTGCCATCATCCGCAACTCCGGTGATATTGCCGGCACTCCCGGAGCACTCCTGCGTGGTCCGCAAGGAGAAGTAGACATCGAGGAAGGTGTCATCGTTGCTGCTCGCCACGTACATCTTCACACTAGTGATGCTCAGAAATTTGGAATCTCAGATAAGGATATGGTGAAACTGCGCTCGAATGGTGTTCGCGGAGTCATTTTTGAAAATGTGCTCTGCCGCGTCCATGATGAATACAGCCTGGACATCCACCTCGATGTAGATGAGGCGAATGCTGCTTCTTTGAAAAATGGAGAGCAGATGGAGATTCTACGATGACAAAAAGAGAGGTGGCCGGAAAGATTGACCATACCCTTTTGAACCCGAAAGCGACCGCAAAAGAGATCGAAGCGCTCTGCCAAGAAGCGAAAGAGGCAGGCTTTGCCACGGTCTGTGTTCAGCCTTCGAGAGTGAAATTGGCATCGCAACTCCTAAAAGGCAGTGGTGTGGGTGTGACGACGGTCGTCGGATTTCCACATGGTGCCACCTCCACAGAAGCAAAAGCCTTTGAGGCAGCCCAGGCTATTCGCGACGGAGCGGACGAAATCGATATGGTCATCAATTTGGGAGCTCTCAAAGATGGAGACACCGAGACAGTTCGCAGCGATATCCGCGCCGTACGTGAAGCGAGTCGCGGGCATATCCTCAAAGTAATCCTTGAGACGAGCGAGCTGAGTGAAGAAGAGATCTTCACGGCAAGTCGCCTCAGCGATGAAGCCGGCTCGGACTTTGTGAAGACCTCCACCGGCTATGCAGGCGGCGGAGCCACAGTGGAAGCGGTGGAGATGATGAAGCGCGCTTTCTCTAAGGATATTAAAGCGAGCGGTGGCATTCGCACGCTCAGTGATGCCAAGAAGATGCTCGACGCCGGGGCGACTCGCCTCGGAGCTTCTGCCGGAATGGCTATTCTAAAAGAAATCGAGGAGTAAAGTGAAAGTATTTCGCTTCGGTACGGGAGGATGTCTGTTTTTAATACTGATATTCTTTCTTGTCGCTTCCCTCATCGGGTTTGTATTTCGGCTGTTGGGCTCAGGATCGATCTTCACTATCCTGATTCTTGCTTTGATTGTCTATTATATCTGGATGAGACGCCCGCCAACCGGGGGCACCAACTCGGATACGGAATATACCATTGTCGATGACGACGAAGAAGATGAAGAGGAGGAAAACAGCTGAGGCTGTTTTTTTCCGCTGGAGAAGATATGAAGTCGGTAGAGGCTTGGGCTCGGGGGCAGGAAGTCTTTGCTCGGACATTTCCGGAGAAAGACAACAGCAGAGAAATTCTTGAATATTTTTTTGGACGCCTCCGGGAGGCACTATTTCCTGACGCACAGCCTGTTTATCCGACGCCGGAATGGGATGATCTACTGGAGGAGTTTCTCGAAGCCTATGAGGAAGCAGATCTTCTCGAGAGAGAGGAAGGCAAGAGTTTTCTTGCGAAGTTTCCGCTGCGCTTCTTAAGTGAAAAAGAGTTAAAAGCCCTGGAGTCTTCCAGAGAATACAGACTGTTCTATCATGCCTTCTCCACGGAGAAGATCTACTATTTATTAAAACTGGATCGAGACCTCCACGGATATTCTACGTTGGAGCATGTTTTGGGAGTTCATCACCTCGCTATGAAAATCGCAAGAGACCTGCGAAAGGCAGGTTTTCCGGTAGACCTTGGTCTTCTGAGCGGCGCGGCAGCGGGACATGACTTAGGGAAGTACGGTGTGAAAAAAGAGGAGCTTCCCAGGATCGCTTATTATCATTATTACTATTCTGACCTCTGGTTTGAGCGCCGTGGCATGGAGCAGATCCGAAATATTGCTGTCAACCATTCGACGTGGGATCTTGAACCGGAGAGCCTGAGCATGGAGTCGCTTCTGCTCATCTACAGTGACTTCCGGGTGAAAAACGATGCATCGGGAAGCATGCGCTTTTACTCGCTAGAAGAGTCCTTCCGCGTCATACTGGACAAACTTGACGATGTGGATGAATCAAAAGAGCGCCGCTACCTAAGGGTATATAACAAACTCGTTGACTTCGAGAGATATCTCCTTCACCACGGTATTCACATTGATCCAGAGGGTGAGAGCCTTCCGGCGCCTCCTGAGAAAGACCCTGCTCTTCGCTTTGGCACAGAGTTGACGGAAATGATTCATCTGGAAGGCGTCAGAGAGAGTACGCAGATGATGCATCTTCTGCGTAGCGAAGAGTCCATCGCCCTTCTCTTTGATGAAGTGCTCTCCAGTAGAGAACCACAGGATATTCTACGGCTGTTGGAGTCGCTTTCTGACTATTCGATCTATCTCACCCCTACACAAAAACGCGAGATTCTGCGCTACCTGCAGAGTCTCTCCTACCATACGAGAGAAGATATCCGAAGAGAGAGTGCTGCACTGAAAGGACAGATTATTGGGGAGTACGACATTGTCTACAGGAAAGAATTTCCTCCAAGTGTGTTGTCAAACCCAATGGAAAAGGAGATGCTCGTTCTCTTTGAGGATCTCATATATGAGCTCTATAGAGCGTATCCCCTGATGAGTCAGGAGAAGATTCTTTGGCTGACGCATGGAGGGTATCGAAGTGTCGTGCGTGCCATGGAACGTCAAAGCGGAAATGTCTCCCTCTTTCTGGCGTCGCTTCTTCAAGTCATCATGAAGCCGGGGGATCGCTGCAGGAGACATCTCAGCTACCGTCTTCTCGATGCACTGTACCGAAGAGGCTGGATAGAAGAACAGGAAGCCAGGCAGCGGGTCGCTAAGCTTTTGGAGGAAAATCCTGATAGAGAAGATTTCCACCGCACACTTTCATTTGATGTCCGCTCTCCGCTCTTTGACGAGAAGTACCGAGAAGAAGGGGAGAGAGAGTGGGAAGAGCGCTACGCAAGCGAAACGGGTTATGATACGCACCGGATGTATCTCGACAACCTAAAAACTGAGACACCGGAAGACATCAAGGCGATGAGTCTTGAGTATTTGTGCAGGACATGTGAAGAGAGAGAAGACCCTCTCCACCTGAGCCTGCATATGCTCAATCTCATCCGCGTCAGTTCCTCACGCCCGGTGCGGCGCTTTACCTTCAATCTGGTCGTGCGCATCATTTCTCTTCTCAGTAAGTCTCAGCTCAATGACGTCAGCGTCGAGCTCTTGGGGTCGCTCGCCAATGAGGATCCTCAGAGCAAGGAATTCCTCTGTGATCTTTATGGTCAGCTTTTGGCAAGTCTCAGTGACGCCGAGCGAGAGGAAATATTGGATGAGATCGAAGTGATGCTGAAGACTGCCGGCGCTCCTATGAGAAATGCCTTGGTGAAAGCTGTGTCCTACGGCCTTAGAAGTTCTCTTCTTAAGTCGGAGCGTGTCAGCAGTTATCTTCGGTTACTCTTTGTCGCCATGGTGCACACAAGTGGACGCACAGAGCAGATTGCGCTTGTATCGCTGGCAGACCAGGTATTTCGAAATGAGGATATCTCCCTGGAGGACAAAGCCTGGGTATTTTCACTTATTGTTAAAAAGATCCGACTTATTAGTAAAACCATCCGTTCTCGCCGGATTGCGCGAATGAGTTACTGTTATTATCTTGGAAGCGTTTACGGTTTTCTTAGCCGGTACGAGATAGAGAAGGGACAACTGCGACTTCCTGTGCCCGAGCGCATTGCTCTTTACATGGGATCGTTTGACCCGATGAACCTCGGACAGAAGCGAATTGTTCAGAAGATGAGCGAGAAAGGCTATGAAGTTTATGTCCTGCTCTCCGAGTTCGCCTGGAGCCGAAGACTCTATCCCTATGCACATAGACGTATGATTGCAAGGATGAACATTGCGCCGATCCATGGCGCTTACCTGATGCCTCTAGGCTATAGCTTTATGCCGGAGAGAGAGGTAGATCGTCTGCGCCTTAAGGAAGATTTTCATTTGGCGTCGATCACCCTCCTCGGAGAGCGAGACTGTACGGATGCAGATATCCAAGTGATAGATGTTACGAGGCTCAGAAAAGAAGACGATTCTCCTTGGATGCGCATTCTGCCGAGTATGATCCGCCATTCGATCCGCGAAGGACTCGACACCTCGGAGATGATTGATCCTCTGGCAGCGCGCTATATCACGCGCCACCACCTCTATCTGAGCGCCCAGTACGAAAAGACCGGTGAGCCTTTTGCCTATGCTCGTTTTCAAGATGGCCAAGAGCTTCGGGTAGAGGCGAAAGAAGATCCACAGCAGATGGCCCAAGGTGTGTTATCAGAAGATGAAGACGGTATTTTTCGTCTCCATGAAGTGAAAGATGCTTCGGTCGATCCCCTTCGCTCCATGTTCTCGATTCTCTTGACGGAAGCTGTGTTTCTCGCAACAAAGAGAAAGAATCCGAAATTACGAGTGGAAGTGAAGCACCCGACGCAGATGGCGATCCTCAGGAATCTGGGATATCGCCAGGAAAAGAAGTCTTTCCTTGGAGACTTTCGCGCGCCGCTTGTCCTTATTGAAGATCTGCCCACCAGGCTTCAGCAGGATATGCGGACGGAACCTACTTTCAGACTGGCCATGGCAAACAACAGGCGACGGCTTCACGAAGAATTGACTCTTCTATACCCGGAGTTGACCATCGTGTCAATTCCCTATACTATGCTGTATGCACACCATCTCAGAATGATGGAAGACCTTGAAGAAGAAGACTTTTTATGTGTGCCGATCAGCGATGTTTTCTATGGACAGCACTTCGGAGGCAGACGCACAAAAGCTCTCCATCTGCAAGGGAAGTTGTCAAGAGGAGAAGATAATTATCTCTCCATTGAGCACCAGCTGGAAGTTCTCTCCAAGATTGATTCGCGCATGCTCTTTATAGATGATGCAGCCTATCTCTCACAGGACCTCGTGCCGATTATGCCGTTGGTGCGAAAACTCGGCATCGAGCCAATAGGCCTTTTGAGCGGTGTGACGACTCCTGACTATGAGAAAGAACTATGTGTCCAGGGAGTGCGGCTCGTCAGCGAATACCGCCTTGCGAAGATGCAAGCGATCTTCTTTGAAAGTGATTTCTTCCCCTTCTTTGGAGGAAGAAGTGGTCGGACGACTTCCAGAGGCTTTCAACGCGCGAAGAACCTCATCTATCCGCTGAGTGGACCCTCTGCCCTTGGGCAACCGGAGGGAGATTTTCTGGGCTTTAGTCGCCGTATACTGCAGATGGGGCGTACTCTGATGAAAGCGCTCGATAATACGTACAAGCGGAAGGTCGGACGCTCACTACATGTGGAAGATCTCTTCCGCGTATTCGATGTCGTGCGTGTTCCGGAAATGATTACCATACAGCCCAAACGAAGGGCATTGAAAAACTATGACCAACTGATGATATTTGCTCGCTCGCTGGAAGAGCGATGGGAGGGTAAGTGACAGAGACGATTCGCCGCGAACCTGTGGCACAGACACTGGAAGAAAACTATATGCCTTACGTGATGAGCGTCATCCTGTCTCGGGCGATCCCCGAGATCGATGGATTAAAGCCGGCTCATCGGAAACTGCTGTACACCATGTACAAGATGGGGCTTCTAAAAGGGAGCAAGACAAAATCTGCCAATGTCGTAGGGCAGACCATGCGCCTTAACCCTCATGGGGATGCCGCCATCTATGCGACGATGGTGCGTATGAGCAGAGGGAATGAAAGCCTACTTTACCCCTACGTGGACTCAAAAGGCAACTTCGGAAAAGTTTATTCACGCGATATGCAGTATGCGGCCAGCCGCTACACGGAAGTCAAACTCGAAGAAATCTGCGAGCTTCTCTTTGCCGATGTAGATAAGGGAACGGTAGAGTTCGTGCCAAACTATGATGGCACTGACTATGAGCCGCTCCTTCTTCCGGTCAAGGTTCCGACGATCCTGATCAATCCAAACCGAGGAATCGCTGTGGGTATGGCGTCCAATATAGCGTCATTTCATCTGGAAGATATCGTTAAAGCGACGATCGCCCTTTTGAAAAGTCCCCGAGCTGATCTTCTCTCGCTTGTCCGTGGACCGGACTTTCCCACGGGGGCTTACTGCGTAGAAGATGAAACGGTCATGGAACAGGTGATTGAAAAAGGCACTGGAACATTCCGCCTTCGCGCCCGCGCGCAGATCATTGCCAAAGAAAACCGTATCGAAGTGACGGAGATTCCCTATGGAACCACTGTCGAAGCGATTATGGACCGCATCATCGCCGGCGTAAAAGATGGCGTGTACAAAGAAATCTCAGATGTACGCGATGAGTCGGACCTCAAAGGATTGAGGCTGACGATCGATGCGAAGCGGGGGACAGACCTTGAGCTGCTTCTTGCCAAACTTTATCGCGACACCCCGATGGAAGACACATTTAGTTGCAACTTCAATGTTTTAATTAATGCCTATCCTCAGCAGCTTGGCATCCGTCAACTCCTGCTGCACTGGTTGGACTTTCGAATGGATTGTGTGCGGGGAAGACTCCGCTATGACATCAGCCTTGATGAGAAAAAACTTCATCTCATCCGAGGACTTGAACAGATTCTTTTGGACATCGATCGGGTGATCGCGCTTATCCGCGCTACCCCAAAAGAAAAGGATGTCGTTCCCACTCTGATGAGAGAATTCCTCCTCGATGAAGAACAGGCCGAATACGTTGCCAATATCCGCTTGCGAAATATTAACCGGGAGTATATCGCCTCGCGTATAGAGGAGCGTCAATCGCTGGAAGATACCATTGCCGCCAACAAGGCACTCTATGCGAGTGAGAAGGGCATTAAAAAGTTCATTGAAGGAGAACTTAAGGAGATCTTAAAAAAATATAAAAGGCCGAGACGGACAGAACTGATCGGTCCTGTTGAAGAGTTTATCGAAGAGGAAGAAGAGATGACGACGGAGTCGCAGATCCTCCTTCTCACCAGAGAACTCTATTTGAAGAAATCACCGCAAAGTCAGTACGATCCTAAGCAACAGCAGCGACTAAAAGACGGTGACGAGATCCGCTATGAACTTGAAGTGAAGGAGTGGGGAGACCTGCTGATCTTCACGACAGCACACCGTGTATTTAAATTGCGCGTCAGTGAGATCGAAGCGATGCGCCATACAGAATTGGGCCTCTTCCTTCCCCATGAGTTGGAGATGGACGATGGAGAAGAAATGGTACTGGCGCTGGCGACGAATGACTATAAAGGGCATGTCCTCTTTGCCTTTGACAGAGGCAAAGTAGCCAAAATACCGCTTAGCTCTTACGCAACGAAGACAAACCGAAGACTTCTCGTACGTGCCTATGATGATTCTCAGTCCCTCGTACGTGCTCTTTATCTTGAAAAAGAGTCACCGCTTCTTTTGAGCAGATATGAGAGGCAGAAAGAAAACTGGCTCCTGGTTGATTCGTCTCTCATCTCAGAGAAGTCAACTCGTCACTCTCAGGGCGTCAATGTCATGAGAGTCGGGACAACCGGAAGGCTCACCGATATAGAACTAGCTTCTTCCAATGCCAACCTTGAAAAGTTCCGCTCGAAGACGATCCCTTCTGCAGGAAAATTGCGCCGCCCCTTTGAATAAACAATGGAAAGAGACCATCGCGATAAAACCCAACACAAGGGAAAAAAGATGGATATTAGTTGCGGATTCATATATTAAGTCGCAGCGTGGGCGGTGCAGTTCTTGAGGATATGGGGTCATTGTGATAAAATGTTCGGAAGATAAGGAGCATGTATGGATCTATTGAAATGGTTCCGTGAAGGAGACTTCAGCGGAGTATTTATCGACAGTCGCAAGCCCCTCGAGGGGGGCTTGTTCATATGTATACGCGGAGAAAAGTTCGATGGAAATAGCTTTGCCTTAATGGCCCTGGAGTCAGGAGCAAAGGCAGCGCTTGTCGAACGTCACTACTATGAAGACAATCCTTCCATATTCGAAGACAAGCCGATTGCGCTGGTAGAAGATGGAGAAAAGGCTCTACTCTCGCTGGCTGCCAGCTACCGGAACTGGTTGGACCCGAAAGTAATAAGTATCGTCGGAAGTGGCGGAAAGACCAATACGAAAAATATGTTTGCCAAGATCTGCCAACGCGCTTTTAATACGCATGCGACGAAGGGAAATCTCAACAATCACATTGGGCTCCCGCTCACTCTTTTAAACACGCCACAGGAGACGGAAGTACTTGTCCTGGAGATGGGAGTATCGCGTCCGGGCGCCATGAAGACACTGGCCAGTGTTGCCAGACCCGATATCGTACTTTTGACCAATATCGGCACTTCACATATTGAGCACTTTCATACGGTAGAGAACATCTTTCAGGAGAAGATGCAGGCGAATGCCTACTATGAAGAAGACCACGTCCTCATCGTCAATGGATTTGATCCACTTCTTCAGAAGATGCCTGAGCAGCCCTATAAAGTGATCAAGACAAGACCGCAAGAACTGACAGTGCTTGATACGGACCAGGGAGTATTTCACTTTGAGTATGGGGGACTGCGGGTTCAATTGCAGGTTCCGGGTGCGTTTCAAATGCACAACGCTCTATTGTGTGTGGAAGCTGCCAGGGTGATGGGCATAGATGATCAGACGATTGTCGAAGGACTTGAAAGCTACCAGGGAGAAGCGCAACGCTTCATGGTATCGCATAAGGGTGGTATCACTGTCGTGGATGATGTCTACAATTCTTCTCCCGACTCTATCTCCGGGGCTCTGGAGACGCTCCTGATGCTCAGCGGAGACAGATATATAGCCGTACTTGGAGATGTGCTGGAACTGGGTGAGTTTGCTGAGGAGGTCCATCGCAAGATCGGTCGTCTTGCGCAAATTGACAAACTCGATCACCTGTTTACGATCGGTGACTTTGCTTCTTTCATCAGTCAAGGACATCCGGAAGGAGAACATTTCCGTGATATCCGTTCCCTGATCCATCGACTCAACACCATCCTGAAGAAGGGAGATGTGCTGCTGGTCAAGGCTTCCAGAGGCATGGAGCTTGAACGCGTCTTGAGAGGATTGGAGATAGCGGATGATTGATCTGTTGATGTTTTTTATCACATTGATTTTGGGAATGCTGGCTGTATACCTCTTGATCCCGCTCCTGTACCGCCTGCGCTTTGGACAAAATGTCTATGAACTGGCGCCGGAGTCACATCAGAAGAAGCAGGGTGTCCCTACCATGGGGGGGATTGCCTTTATCGCTGTCAGTACATTGGTAGCCTTTGTGTATCTAGGTTTTGACCGTGAACATGTTTTCTTGATCCTCGGGATGTTGCTGTTTGCCATCATCGGTTTTATTGATGACTCCATGAAGTTGTTCTTTGGCAGAAACCTTGGCCTCCGAGCAACGCACAAATTGATTCTTCAGCTTTTTATGGGCGGTATCATGGCTTACCTGTTGCGAGGCACTGCATCGACACTTCTCTTGCCGTTGACGAACCGCTACTTGAGTTTGGGAGCTCTCTACTATCCCTTTACCAGATCGGAAGAGCGTCGTGTAG
>CALFKA010000197.1 GCA_937880545.1 uncultured Clostridia bacterium
GGAGTTCAGACGTGTGCTCTTCCGATCTCAAAAGAGAGCTTTCTTGAGGCGTCTCGTACGGTTCATCCTCATCTTACCGATGGTTCGGCGATTGTTGTTGCAATATAGGGGGACATAGAGCATACGAGGACTTTCTAGATAAGTCGGGATCACAATAGTGTCTTTAAGTGATTAATTTTGACTGTTTGACTCGTGCTTTTGCTGAAGCGTTGACCAGCAAAAGCACAAGTTTTTTTTATTAATTAGAGCCCCTATTCTTAATGATATTTAAGATAAATTTACACATGAATATGATATGATAAAAAAGTATTAACCTAATCTTAACTTGACTTCCAGGAGCACATATGAAAGGGAACGTATCACTATCTAGAGTTCTACCGATTATTAAGCATGTTTTTTCAGATGATGTCGTAGTTGACTCGTTTGGTCCAATGGAATCCGGCATGACAAATGATTCCTATTTGTTTGCTTGCAATAAAGGGCAGTTTATCCTCCGTATGCCTGGAAAGGGAAGTGAGGCACTGATCGATCGCCGCCAGGAATATGAAGTATACCAGTTAATAGAGGACAAAGGTCTGGCAGATGAGTTACTTTACTTTGACCCGGATACAGGCATCATGATTACTCGCTTCATTCCTGGAGCGCGTGTCTGCAATCCAAAAAATGAAAGTGATCTGAAGAAATTTATCCAAATTCTTAAAAGATTCCATAGTATGCGATTAAAAGTTGATCATTTCTTTGATCCGTGGGAAAGACTTAATTACTATGAGTCTCTTTGGAGCGGCAGTAGTTCTGTTTACCACAATTATTTGGAAATGAAAGAAAAAATAAGAGATATATGCTTATGGATCCAAGATCAATCACGAGATATAATTTTGTCTCACATCGACTCTGTGGCTGATAACGTGCTACTTGATGACGAAGGAAACACCTATCTGATTGATTGGGAATACGCTGCAATGCAGGATAAAGACATTGACATTGCCATGTTTGCTGTCTACTCACTTCTAAACAAGAGTGAAATCGACCACTTGATTGACTTATATCAGGAAGACAATCCTGGTCTTCTCCAAAGGAAGAAAATTTATGGATATATTGCTACCATGGGTTTGGTATGGAGCAATTGGTGTGAATTTCAGAGAATGCAAGGGCAGGATCTGGGCGAATATGCATTGGGTCAGTTTAAATTTGCAGAAGATTTCTCTGTGTATTTTGATGAAATACTTGAAGAAGGTGATGCATGAGAAACGGCTTACTCTCTGGGATCCTGTGGGGTCTTGATACAGTCATCCTGGGCATCTTCCTAGGAAGAGTTGATGGGATGTCTCTTGAAAACGCAGCAATGATCGCCCCGTTTTTAAGTACATTTCTTCATGACACGGCATCAGCTTTTTGGATGTTTTTGTACTCACTGGTACGTGGGCGCTATTCGGAGTTAATCGAAGCTCTTAAAACACGAAATGCGAAAGTCATCATGATCGGCGCTTTACTTGGAGGCCCTGTCGGGATGACGGGTTACGTATTGGCCATTGGACATATAGGACCAGGCTATACCGCTGTTATTTCTGCAATTTATCCGGCGGTCGGTGCTATGTTGGCTTCTTTATTCTTAAAAGAAGTGTTTAGACCGAGGCAGTGGTTTGGCTTACTAATGTCCATTGCCGCTATTATTGCACTCAGCTACTCGACTTCAAGTGATGTCTCTAATTTCATTTTTGGAGTTACCCTTGCTATGATCAGTGTCATCGGATGGGCGGGGGAAGGTGTTATTTGTTCTTATGGCATGCGCGATGAAGATGTAGGTGATGAACAGGCGATCATCATACGTCAAGCCACCTCAGCCATCGTATTTGCTGCTATCATTTTGCCTATTGTAGGAGCTTGGAGACAAACTATACAAGTAGCCGTACATGATATGAACTTATGGTATGTTTTGCTTGCCGGACTTGCCGGCGGGTTCTCCTACCTTTTCTATTACAGGGCAATTCACCGCATAGGTGTTGGAAAAAGCATGGCTCTGAATATTACATACAGTGCATGGGCTATTTTGTTTGACTTTATTTTCTTGGGGAATCGTCCGGGAATATTGAGTTTAGTGCTATGCGCGTTAATTATTATCGGGGCTATCATTGCAGCCTATGAAAAAGATGAGGTACTTTAGTGTCTGCAAAACAAGCTGTCATCATGGCAGCCGGGACTTCTGCCAGGTTTGTACCCAATTCGCTGGAGTATCCCAAAGGATTGGCTGTTGTGAAGGGGGAAGTTTTAATCGAGCGTCAGATTCGACAGCTTAAAGAAGCGGGTGTAGAACATATCATTGTGGTAACAGGATACAAGTCAGAGCAATTTGACTACTTAGCTGATGCTGGAGTGATCTTGGTATACAATCCGGAGTATGATCTGAAAAATAATCACTCTAGCTTGTACTATGCGAGGGATTATCTAGAAGAGTCCTTTATATGCTCATCAGATAATTATTTTCAAAAAAATCCATTCCTGGATATAACAGAAGATTCCTATTATTCAGCTATCTTTGTCGAGGGAAACACTGAGGAGTGGGTAATCCATACGGACAAAAGGGATAAGATTACTGGCGTAACTATTGGAGGCTCAGATGCTTGGGTCATGCTGGGTCACGCATACTTTAATAAGGAATTTGGCAAAATATTTCGCCGAATACTCATAGATACATTTCACGATCCGAAAACAGCAAGAAAATATTGGGAAGATCTTTACATTGAGCACATCGCTGAACTTCCCATGTTCATTCACAGATATCCAAAAAACATAGTTTTTGAATTCGACTCTTTGGATGAACTGCGCGAATTTGATCACTCTTATTGGGATAATCCCAGAACGGAAATCATTGACTATATTTCGAACACACAGATCGGAAGAGCACACGTCTGAACTCCAGTCACATCACTAT
>CALFKA010000198.1 GCA_937880545.1 uncultured Clostridia bacterium
GTTATTAAAAGTAAACTCCTTGATGAGATCAAGCCCGAGCTTTCTGGTATGTGCTGCCATGGAGCGTCCATTGATCTGATTGATAAAGGTGATGAGGATTGGATATCTCTTGTTCATCTGCTCACGGGAAAAATCAAATACTTTTAGGAGTACTTCGCTTCCTCTGTATGATGTGTCGACACAGATGGGACCGTACTGATAAGAGTTTTCCGTGGAGAGCGTCTGAGCGAGATACTCGATATTGGGAAGGTCCTCAATCATGTGGGCAAAAAGAGGCCAGACGGACCAATACTCCCAGGAGGCAGCCATGGCATAGGAGACAATTTTGTCTCCGTCTTTTGCAATGGCGATACCGTTTTCTCTTTCAATCAGGTCAGCGAACTGATCTTCCGTAAAGAGTGTAGTGACGAAGCCGTGTGGGCGATTCTCATCGGAGATCGTACTGACATGAAATTTCTTCTGAAGTTCGCTGACTCCCTTGATGTCTTTGATGGTGGCATTTGTGTAGATCATGTTTCCCCCGAATTATTTTATACTCATATAATACATCATTCCATAAATCTTCAACATAATAAAAATAAATATTTACACCAGTTCGTACCGGAAGATGCACTTGTGCGTAGAGCCGGATTTCCGCAGAAGATTTTCAGCCGGAAGTTCCGCCATCTCTAAAAACTCACCTCCCAGATGTTCACAGGTTTTGCGGGAAGCGATATTGTCAGGATCACATGTGATAATCAGGTATTTCATCCCCAGTGACTTCGCGTACTCAAAAAGAAGACGGCATGCTTTGAGCGCGTAGTGGTGTCCCCTGTACTCAATGAAGACATGGTAGCCAATATTGCCGGCATAGTATGAGTTTTCATTATGACCGATCCGAAGATCACATTTCCCTACAACGGTTCCCCGACTATCCCGGATGAAAAAGTAATGTGAGGGAAGCCAATCTGCGATTTTATCTTCTTTGGCTTTTTTATCCAGTTCCAGAGAAATCTCTTCGCCTTGAAGTACGAGTTTTTTGAAAAACATCTTGCCTCCCTCCCTGAATATATCATAAATCGCCCATCATCTATGTCGTTCTTTGCCTTCCTATGGAGAGGGTTCTTTATGTCTAAGTCTGCGCTTTCAGTTGATCTTTTCTGCAAAACAAAATGGACGACTTACCTTCAGGAGGAACAAGTGGCAGAAAATGCCCCCAAAGGGCGAAAGAAAAGTCAACCTATCGGCTTATCCCTCTCATTTTTCTATATCTACTCTCCACAGATCTTTCATGTGTTAGTTACAACTCGAGGTAGCTTCCTTCTAAAAAAGAGATCCATTCCTTCCGAAATGAATCCCCTAATTCTTCTTGCTTGTCTATATTGTTTCTAGTCTGCATAACTCCCGAAGTAGCCTTGAATGTAGACGAGAGGTGTTCCTTTGTCACCTGAGCCGCTTGTCAGGTCACAGAGACTTCCCAGAAGATCCGTATAGCGTCTTGGCGTGGTCCCTAGGCTCATGCCTTCGTCTGAACCGCCTTTTTCTTTGTCCCGAATCATCTGTGAGAGGGCTTCTTTGAGTTCCTCTCCCTTCAGATGACTAAACGTATTGTCCGCCAGATACTTGAGCTTCACTTCGTGGGGACCGCCTTCAAGGCCTGAGGTGTATCCGGGTGATACTACAGGGTCAGCCAGTTCCCAGATCTCGCCCAAAGGATCTTTGAAGGCTCCGTCTCCATAGACCATCACTTCAATGGTCTTTCCCGTGAGCTCTTTCAGCTTTTTCTGGAGAGCCTCCACCAGTTCCTGTGAGTCACGCGGAAATAATTTAAGTTCTTCATCTGACGAGAGATTCGAACCCATCAATCCATACTCCGGATTGTAGCCATGTTCGTCTGAAGGTGTGGTCATCAGATCTTCCAGTCCAATGACCTTTTTCGCTTTCGCGTTCTCCAGGAGTCTTTTCGTGCGCTTTCTCGCATGGACATTGCTGTAGAGGACGTTCTGCGTATACTCCAAAATCGTCTCCGGTCGGTTCGAGAAGATGATAGTGCACGCTGCACCCTCTGTCTCCACCAGATCTCGGTAGTACTGTATGTAATCGACATGAGAAAATGTATGTCTGCACACGCCGAAGTGGTCGCGAAACTGATCTTCCGTTAATACATCCGTCCAGGGATTCACCCCTGCCTCATCGAGCTGGTCTTCTGAGACAAGATGATTGCCCACTTCATCGGCGGGATAACTCAGCTGTAGATAAACATGCTGGTTGGCTCTTGCCACGGCTCGCAAAATGGAGGAGAAGCGGTTCCTGCTGAGGATAGGAAAGAGAACCCCGATTCCCTCTTCAGGAAACAAACGGCGAATATCCTCCGCGATATCATTCAGCGAAGCATAGTTTCCCTGCGCACGGGCCACGACGCTTTCTGTGATCCCCAGAACATCCCTGTCTCTGGGCTCTACCTTTTCTTTTTGGTAGAACTCCATGACGATAGGAGGGATCAGATCCACGAGTGAATCTCCCTCTACAAAAATGGGTGTTCGTAGTCCTCTAACAACTGTACCTACTGCGCTTTCCATGTGTCCTCCCTGCTTTGCTACTCAGCCCAGAAGAAGATTTCTGAGTTCTGAGGGTGATGCTGCCAAATAATCAGCTCCACTGGTATGGAGCTCTTCTTCCGACCCATAACCGAACAGCACACCGATGGAAGCCATATCATGGGCTCTGGCTCCCTCGATGTCATGTTTTCTGTCTCCGATCATCACGCCATCTCTTGCAGGACGAGCGGTCAACTGGAGTACATGGGCGATGATGTCCTTCTTTCGTACCCTTGATCCGTCCAGTTCGCTGCCAACGACCTCCTCAAAGTACTTATCCAGTTTGAAACGCTCCAAAATCTGCACCGAGTAGATGGTCGGCTTTGAGGTGGCTACGGCAAGAGTTTTTCCCTTCGTTCTCAGCTCCTCAAGAAGCTCCGGAATCCCTTCGATTACTTCGTTTTCAAAGAGTCCTATCTCAGCGAATCTCTCCCTATAGAAGGCAACGGCTCTGTCGGCTTCTTCCCTGTTCATCCCATAGAAGTCCATGAAGGAGTCCCAAAGAGGCGGTCCAATGACCCGCAGAAGATTCTCACGTTCCTCCCGAATTCCCATCTTCTCCAGCGCATACTGGAAGGAGCGTGTGATGCCGTCTTTCGGATCTGTCAGTGTGCCGTCCAGATCAAAGAGGAGAAGCTGCTTGTCTTTTATGACTGCCTCTATTTCGGACAGTTTTGAATGATTCTTTGTAATAATCCTACTCTCTTTTCTATGTGCCTTGCACAAGTCTTTTTCACATCCTAACTGCCACTTCAGCATGGGGTGAAATGGCATGAGAAAAATCTTTCTTAACGAAGACGGGCAATGATCCCTTTGCTCTTCTTTCTCTTTCTCTGCCTCTATTATAGCCTAAGAAGAAAATCAGAGGTAAGAAAATTGCGTCACTCGGTATAGAATCTTCCATCAACTTCGTTATCCCCGTTCGTGAGAACCTCTCTCATCACGGGGTATGGATGCACTGAGAAGAAGAAATAGGAGGAGAATATGCCGATCAGTGAAATAGACCGTAAATATCTGCGAAGAGCCGTTGATCTTGCAAGAGAAGCCCTTGAGAAGGGAGACCAGCCTTTCGGCTCCGTCCTCGTCTCCAAGGATGGAGACGTGCTCTTTGAAGACCATAACCATGTCTCGGGCGGAGACAATACGCAGCACCCCGAATTCAACATTGCCAGGTGGGCCGCGCAGAACATGAGCCCGGAAGATCGAAAAGCTGCCACCGTCTACACTTCCGGAGAGCACTGCCCCATGTGCTCGGGAGCTCACGGGATGGTAGGTCTTGGAAGAATCGTCATCGCCAGTTCTTCCAAACAGCTCCAAGAATGGCGCAAAGAAATGGGTGGAATTCCCTCAAACGTCCGACCTCTCTCCATCCAAGAGGTTATCCGAGACATCGTCGTTGACGGACCGGTGCCCGAATTTGAAGAAGAGATCAAGGGTCTCCAGAGACAAGCCTTCGAAAGAAACAAATAACTCATACAGGATATAAAAAAGCGGGGTAGATGAACTGACCCTCCCAAAGTAGACCATCAAATTCATAAAAGATGGACTACCTAAGGAGGGTATGTTTATGTCACGAAAATCTAGATTCACGCCACAAGAAAGACGGGATATTTGTCGTCTGGTAATGGATGGTTCCAGTGTGAAGCAATTTGCACGGAACTTGGGCGTAGGAGAGTCTACGCTAAATAGTTGGAGGAAGGAATATCTTCTTTATGGCGAACAGGCTTTTGAACGGCCCCAGGGAAATCGAAGCTACACCGCTGAGTTTAAACAACAGGTCGTTGAAGAGTACTATCAAGAGGAGACTTCGATCTGTGAGCTGTCGGCCAAGTACCTGGTATCACGGAGCGTTATTGCCGGTTGGGTTCGCAGGTGGGATAATGGAGAGGAGTTAACCGACTATCATTGTTATCCCGGAGTGTATAGCATGAATCCCAAGGAAACGACGCCCGCAGAACGCCTGCAAATCGTGCAGTGGATTCTGGAGCATGACAAAGACTATACGGCTGCCGCCGCAAAGTTTCAGGTCAAGTATGCAACTCTTTACGCCTGGACTCATCGGTTCCTGCAGGAAGGGGAAGCCGGGCTCGACCGAAAACGAGGGCGGAAGCCGAAAGAGCCGGTCGATCTCTCTTCGCTGAGCGAAGTAGAACGCCTGAAATTGGAGCTGGAAGAGCAGAAGAGGCTGAATTATCGCCTGGACCTGGAGAACCGTCTTCTTAAAAAAAAAGAAGAGATTCTGCGCCAAATGCGCTCACACAAGTAAGGCATGGACTGGAATATTCGCTCATCGACCACTATCGCGCGGAAGGGGATTCGCTGCCTTTGATGTGCGAAATTCTGGGTGTGTCCAAAGCAGGTTACTACAAGGACCGCCGTCGTAAGAAGACAGCAAAAGAACGGCAAGACGAAGCGGTTCTCGCGTGTATTCTCCGCTTCCATGAGGAGTATAAACAACTCTTTGGCTATCGCCGGATGACCATGTACGTAAACCGAGAGCTGGAAACCACGTATTCAGAAGGCTACATCCATCGCTTGATGAAGCTCCACGGAATCCACTCGAGGATTCGCAGGAAGAAGGTCAACCGAAAGAGGTCACAGCCACAGTACGTCAGTGAAAATGTTCTAAACCGAGAGTTCACAGCGGAAAGATCGAATCAAAAATGGCTGACGGATGTGACGGAATTTGCTATTCCCCACGATACAAGAAAACTCTTTCTCAGTCCCATTCTCGATCTCTTCGGCAAAGATATCGTCACGTATACACTGTCATTCCGAAACAATAACCACCTAGTCTACTCCATGTTTGAGCAGGCCCGCCAGAAGTATCCGGAAGCAACACCGCTCTTTCATGATGACAGAGGGTTCCAGTACACGAGCAGAGGATTCAAACGCATGCTGGAAAAAGCGGGGATGACGCACAGCATGTCAAGGCCTGGGAAGTGCATAGAGAGTCTGACCCCTTGGTCACAA
>CALFKA010000199.1 GCA_937880545.1 uncultured Clostridia bacterium
ATAGGAGACAGCAGCTGTTGCCTGATTGCTCATGATCGTCTTGATGATTTCATCGATATCAATCGCATGATACAGCGCCTGTCGGACACGGACATCTTTCAGGGGATTGGGAGTAGTCGTCCCTTCTGGATCATCATCGTACTGATTCATACCGATATAGTTGCAAGAGAGTCCAGAAATTGAAATCAGCTTTATGTTGGGGTCCTTGCTCAAAGACTCTACATCAAGAACAGGAACAGCAGAGATTAAATCAACATCACCACTCAGTAGGGCAGCTGTGCGTGTAGCAGGATTGCTGATAACGCGGAAACGCACACTGGTCGCTTGTGGCTTTTCGCCCCAATAGTCTTCATTTCTTTCTGCGTCTACATGTGACTCACGGACATGTTCGACAAAGCGATATCGGCCTGTGCCATTTGGATTGTCTGAAATTTCTTCGCTCGACAAGCCTTCGGTTGACTCTTTATCTAAAATCATTATAGATTTGAGACTGCCGGCAAATACAGGATATCGGACTTTGGTCGTGATGTTAACAGTGTAGTCGTCTACCTTTTCTACTTTGTCAATACGGAACAGGAAGACATTCATCTGAAGAGTGTCATCACTCATGATGCGATCAAGTGTGTAGACCACGTCATCGGCATTAAAGTCATTGCCATTGTGAAACTTGACGTCCTTCCTCAGGTGGAATTGCCATGTGTAACCGTCATTGATAATCTCCCAGCTCTCTGCGAGACCCGGCTGGAGGCTCAGATCAGTGTCATAGTTTACCAACGCATCGTAGAAATGATTGATAATTTGAAGTTCTGTGCTGCTGTCGCGAACGTGAGGGTCCATCGTTGTGGGGTCGTTGACTACCGCAATCGTCAGAGAACGTTCCGCAGGTTCTTCCGTCGGTGCTGGTTCAGGCTCTTCAGCGGGTGTTTCTGCCGGCGTAGCTGTCTCCGCAGGTGCTGGAGGCGTCGGCTCCGGTTTGTCTGTGGCAGTACACCCTGTCAATACCACTGATAGCATCAAAGCAAAAGCCAAAAGTAATAACAGTGTCTTCTTTCTCATGTTTCCTCCTTCAATACGAGTATTGAATTTACTGAAATTGGTGTTTCCGTCAGTCAGAGTGATGGTTGACGAGAATTTGATTGTCATCAAATAGAGGCAGAAGTCATTATGTGTTTTATACTTAATATATATGTATCTATCGTGTCACCAACGCCAAGTTCGTTAATATATTATCTTTTGAGTAATTTCCGTTATTTGCTTGATTAATCGCTTCATTCGCGTTATATTTTGAATTAAGACTAACACAATCATTACTAATAGTCAATAGATGTTAGAATTTGTGAGAATATTTTCTCGTTTCATTCACTAAAACTGATCTCAGTCAGTAAACGTCACCGAAAGGGAGACACACATGAAAATATATATTTGCGCTGATATAGAAGGGATTTCCGGTTTCTCAAACAGGGAAGATGCACTTCCTTCCTCCCCTGCATATTCTTTACTGGCCAAACAAATGAGCCGAGAAGTTCGTGCCGCGTGCGAAGGATTCCTTCAAGCTGGAGCGTCTTCGATCCTAGTGGAAGATTGTCATGGCGAAGGGAGAAATATACTCCCCTCATATCTGCCTGCATCCACAAAACTGATAAGCGGCATCACACATGATATCTTTGGTGTCACAGGTAAATTCACCTCAGATTTTGATGCTCTTGCCTTTGTGGGATATCACGATGCGTCTTACAGTGATGGAAATCCTTCTGCGCATACCATGAGCGGAAGAACCATTCGACGGCTCACTGTTAACGACGAGCTCTTTTCTGAGTTTCATATTCACACGTTCGCAGCCGCCACATTGGGCGTTCCGGTTATCTATCTCAGCGGCGATGAAGAAATTTGCAAAAAGGCGCATACACTTCTCCCAGGTCTCACCACTTTTGCAACATTATCAGGCTTCGGAAACGCCTCTATTCATACATCACCCGAGGAAAACCTCCAAAGAATACGAGAAACCGCTTTTGAGAGCCTGAAAAATATGCATTCTCTTGGTAAGCTGAAGCTTTCACCGTTCTTTCATGTTAAACTGGAGTATATCGATCATTTCCAGGCAAAGAAGATTTCTCATTATCCCGGAGCAAAAAGGACAGACGTATTTGTCGTAGAGTTCCTATCTGACGATTATCGTGAGATTATGCGTTTTTTTTTGTTTGCCTTATAGTTAAGAGGAATTTTATGAACTACAACAAAAACTTAGAAGAGTATGTTTCCATCGTGGATTTCATCGCAGACATAAGCGGGCCTCGCTATGAAGTTGTTCTCCACGACGTCTCTCGTCCGGATGCATCTGTCATTCATATCAGAAACAACCATATTAGCGGGAGGTGTAAAGGGAGCCCCATGACAGATTTAGCTCTTGAGATCCTTATGAATCAGGAGTACAAGGTTAAGAACTTTATCACCAACTATAAAGGAAGAGGGGCGGATAATAAGATCTTTATTTCCTCCACTTACTTTATTAAAAATGGCGACGAATTGATCGGCATGATATGCATAAACAACGATATCCAGGATGTCACTAACCTTCAGACCGCCTTTGACAACTTAATGGAAAGATTCAATTATTCGGGTTCTAATGGCCAAACGAGAGAAGAAGTGATAGAGCCTCATGTGGTTTCTACCGTAAAGTCCATTATTTCCAAGGAAATTTCCGATTCAAAAATTGAACCTCTGAGAATGTCACTTGAAGAGCGAATTAGCTTTGTAAAATCTCTGGAGGATAAAGGAGTCTTCTTGCTAAAAGGAGCCGTCCAAGAGATTGCAGCCTACTTGAAGACATCTGAAACAACAATTTATCGCTATCTGAACAAGGGTTAATTAATGGAAGCAGATGAGTCCGGATTCTTTTCGGACTCTCTTTTTATGACGTTCTTTTTTCTAACGCCTTTAAAGAAATAAAAAAGGAGTAGTCTTTTGCATGCTACTCCCCTCCTCGAACTTTACTAGAAATACCTCATCGCTTCTACAAGGTTTCGTCTTGTTTAAAGACAACCTCTCCCCCGATTATGGTCATAGCGGCTTTTATCTCTTTGATCTCACCGGTTTTGATGGTGAAGATGTCTCTATCGAGGACCGTGAAGTCTGCCAGGAATCCTTCTTTGATTCTCCCCTTGATGTCTTCTTTAAATTCACAGTAGGCAGATCCGGTGGTGTAGGCGTCAATCGCCTGCTCAAGAGTAACCTTTTCTTGAGGGACAAACCCTCCTTCCGGGAACCCTTTTAAGTCACAGCGCGTCACGGCTGAATAGATGTTTGGAAAGGGATTGAGGCTCTCTACCGGGGCATCGGTGCCATAACTTACATGGATGCCCAGATCTTCTGCTGTCTTGAAAGCATAAGACGTGGCCGCGAGCTCACTTCCCACCCTTTCTTCTACGATGTGCATATCGTAATCCAAAAAGATCGGCTGATAAAAGGCTGTTATATTTAATTTGGCGACACGCTCCATCAACGCTCTGTCTGTAATCTGCAGATGCACAAGGCCATGGCGGAGGGTGTTGCCTTCTTCGCCGAAAGAGCTTTCATAGGCGTCCAGTGTCTCTTCTGCTGCTTGATCTCCAATGACGTGCGTGATGACCTGCCACCCTCTGTCGGCAACTCCCTTTACAAAGGATTCCTGAAAAGGATAATCCATCACAGGGACACCCTTGTTCTCGGGATTTCCTCTGTACCCATTTTTCAAAAGAGCAGTGTAGCCTCCAAGAGAGCCGTCTTTAAACATCTTGACGGGACCCAGTGCAAGCCTGCCTTCTTTGTAGATGGGCTCCTTTGCTTCTCCTTCAAGAAAGGTGTCCATGTCCTCCAGTCCGTCAAAACAGATCTGGTGGCGGAAGCGAATCTTCGCTTTTCCCTCCTCATAGATCTTTCTGAAAATTCTAAATTCACCTGTGGTGTTGGGTCCGCCCACTTCGTTGCCCTGGACGGATGTAAGTCCAAGACTCTGGGCATGCTGAAGGGCTCTTATGGTAAACTCTTCCTTTACCTCATCGCTGTAGCCGGGGACAAAGCTTTCGATCCAGTGAATAGCATTTTCGGTAAAGATACCGTTTGGCTCTCCTTTTTCATCTTTTTCTATCGTCCCCCCCTCCGGAGAGGGAGTGTTCACATCGACGTGGGCAATCTCCATGAGCTTTGTGTTGACCGACGTGACATGACCGCAGACGCGCTGCAAAGAAATCGGAATCTCCGTAGATATCTGGTCCAGTTCCTTCTTTGTGAGAAGAAATCTTTCCCCCTCTGCAAACAAGTCTTGGTTCCATCCCATGCTCCGAAGACCGTTCTCACAGAGTTCCGGGTTCTTTTCAATAAATTCCCTGCAGGCTTCCACGATCTCTTGTGTCGAACGACAGTTGTAGAGGTCCACTTGCACATAAGAAGCGCCGATGGCTGATACGTGGCAGTGGGAGTCGTTGAGCCCGGGAAGAACCGTTCTTCCCTTGAGGTCAATGGCCTCGTCGAAGGCCAGAGTTTTCAAGTCCTCTCTCTGACCTATCCTTGTAATGAATTCTCCATCGCAGAGAACAGCTTCTGCAAACTTACCGCTCTCCAGATAGAACTTTCCATTATAGTAGAGTCGCTTCATTGCCGATCCTTTCCTATAGAGTCAGTCGGCGCCCATAAAATGAGCGCCTCTGTTTTTATATTGTTTCTGTTTAAGAGCTTTCTATTCCACAGCTTGTGTACTGACACCCAGGTAGCTCTCTTGGATGCGCGGATCATCGAGAAGAGCAAGTCCTTCACCCTCTAGTTTGATCTCACCCGTCTCAAGGACATACGCCCTGTCGCTGATCTCCAGCGCTACAGCTGCGTTTTGTTCCACTAGGAGGATGGTGATGTTGTTCTCCTGGTTGAGGTGGACAACCGCATCAAAGACGGTGTCGATGACCATCGGGGCAAGTCCCAGAGAGGGTTCATCGAGGAGGAGCATCTGAGGCGAGCTCATCAGGGCTCTCGAGATGGCCAGCATCTGCTGCTCTCCTCCGGAGAGGGTCCCTGCCACCTGTTCGATGCGTTCTTTGAGGATCGGGAATAGCTCGAAGCATCTCTCCATGCTCTCCTCAATCTCATTCTTGTCACTTCTCGGGTAAGCACCGAGCATGAGGTTTTCATGAACAGACAGAGGCCCGAAGATGCGTCTTCCTTCCGGTACAAGCGTCACACCGGATTTGACGACTTGATAGGACTGCTTGGGAAGCGCCTCTCCCCGAAACAGAATCTCTCCGGACTGAAAAGACTTGACGCTGTTGATTGTCTTTAAAAGCGTTGACTTGCCGGCACCATTGGCTCCGATGACCGATACGATCTCTCCTTCATTGACGCGAAGGCAAACATCCCTCAGAGCGTGGATCCCGCCATAGTAAACGTTTAGGTTGTTGATATTAAGAAGTGGCTGTTTGGATTGCATGTTTTATCCTCTTTGATCCTAGATAAGCGCCGATGACATCAGGATTACTTTGAATCTCCAGGGGTGTTCCTTCCGCCAGGATTTCACCTAGGTTCAGGACAACGATCCTGTGATTCCGGCACAAATCCATCACGACATTCATGTGATGTTCTATCAGCAAGATAGTATATCCAAGTTTCTGATGAATCGAGCGTATCATCTGTATCAGGTCGATACACTCATCCGCATTCATTCCCGCCGCCGGTTCATCGAGAAGGAGAACCTTGGGGTCAGTCGCCATCGCCCGAGCTACTTCCAGCCTCCTCTGCAGACCGTAGGGAAGGGTCGAGGCTTCTTGCTTTTCATATTCAAGAAGATTGACAAGTTCCAGGAGTTCGTGGACTTCATCCCGGAGCATGGCCTGGTCTTTCTTCGCATTTTTCAGTGGTAGGAAAGACTCCAGCACAGAGTGACGGGGGATGCTGTGTTTGGCAAGCGCGACATTTTCAAACACACTCATCTGAGGAAAGAGACGGATATTTTGGAAGGTGCGACTGATGCCTAGGTGACAGATCTGATCCACTCTTTTTCCTACGATATTTTCTCCTTCAAAGATAACCTTCCCCTCTGTCGGAGCGATGGAGCCGGTGATGACATTGAATACCGTTGTTTTTCCGGCGCCATTAGGTCCGATGATGCCCAGAATCTCACCATGTTGTACATCGATATTGATGTCCTTAAGTGCCTGGACCCCGCCAAAGACCATGCTTATATTTTCCAATGAAAGAATCGGTGTCTTACTCATCACTGACCTCCCTTGCCATCAGTGACTCCCTTTTTACGGAAAATCCCCCTGATATCGGCAACTGTTTTTCTGAATCCCTCTTTGCTCATCTGGCGATAGCCCAGAAGTCCCTGCGGGCGGAAGATCATCATGACCACAAACAACAGACCGTAGACGATCAGACGATACTTATCCAGGACATACAGCAATTGAGGGAAGGCAAAGAGAAGGAAGGAAGTGATGATCGGGCCGATGAGTGATTCCATGCCTCCAAAGACAATGGAGGCCAGCATGTCGGAGGATCTAGCGCTTCCGAACAGAGCAGGAATAAGATAGGAAAAGTAGAAGCCGAGTAGAGCACCTGCGATGCCGCAGTAGACGGCACTGATAAACAGGCTCATCAGCTTTGTCTTGAAGACATTGACGCCCATCATCTGCGCAGCTACTTCGTCCTGTTTGATGGCGACGCAGTTCCTGCCATGTTGTGAGCGGGTGAAATTGTTCGCGAGATACGCCAGCAGGATCGTAAAGAAGAGAACGATCCACACATTGGTGAGCTTGGGGATACCGGGCATGCCCTCTGCCCCACCAACATATTTCCATTTATTCAATATAAGTCGAATCGCTTCGGCAAATCCATAAGTGGCAATCGCAAAGTAGTCGCCCGTCAGCTGACTGCGAAACGTGGGGACTCCAATGAAAAGACTCACGAGTCCTGCAACGAGACCACCGAGGACAACGGCCAAAACGAAGGGGACATTTAATTTCATAAAGAAGAGAGCGGAACTATATCCGCCCACAGCCATAAAGGCTGCGTGTCCGAGCGAAAATAAACCGGTATATCCTGTCAGAATAGCCAGTCCCATTGCAGAAATAATATTTATCCCGCCAAGAATACCTACTGTTATTAGATAATCCATAGATTTTCCTCTAAAGTTTTTCTTTTGTGGACTTGCCAAACAAACCGTTGGGCAAGAATAAGAGAACTATGATGAGAAGGCCAAATGTGAATAGATCTCTCCATTCCGATGAGATATAACCCGCCACCATCGTCTCTAGTACTCCAAGAGATCGGAAGAGCACACGTCTGAACTCCAGTCACATCACGATCGCGTAT
>CALFKA010000200.1 GCA_937880545.1 uncultured Clostridia bacterium
CATTCATAGAGGGTGATGGTGCTGCTCTGTCTCAAGGAGAGCGTCAGCTTCTCTCCATCGCAAGAGCAGCTGTAGCCGATCCTCCTGTTCTCATCTTGGATGAAGCCACCAGTTCTATTGACACGATGACCGAGCGGCGCATTCAGGCGGGGATGGACAACCTCATGAAGGGCAGGACGGTACTCGTCATTGCTCACCGCCTCTCGACCGTACAGGACTCCGATGCCATCTTGGTCATGGAGGAGGGAGAGATCATCGAACGAGGCGAGCAGGACTATCTCCTCTCTCTCAAAGGTCTCTACTACGAACTCTATACTGGAAAAGCAAAACTGGCTTAAAGAAAATACGACCCGGCAAGTTCATCTGCCGGGTTTTGCTTATCTAGAAAAGTTTGTTGGGACATCTTCCGTCGACCGAATATAGGGTACAATATTTTTATACACTGGGCGATCAAACTCATTCCTGATACATGAGGCGTTAATGATTTATACTTTTATGAAGGTGAAGGAGATCTTTGTCTCCCATGCCGACACAACAAAAGCTGAAGCGATGAGCAAATACATGCGCTTCCTCTTCCCCTTCTATGGGATTGCCACCCCTCTTAGAAGAGAACTTACACGGCCCATCATCCGAGAGTTCAAAAGACAAGAAGAGATAGACTGGGATTTCTTAAGCAAATGCTATGAAGACCCGCATCGAGAAATGCACTACCTGGCCCTTGATGCCCTGCTATCTATAAGAAAAAAACTCCTGCATGAGCACCTCCCCAAACTGTTCCCGTTTGTCAAACAACATCAGTGGTGGGATTCTATCGATGTGCTCGATGGCATCCTTGGAGAGATTGCCCGAAAAGATCCGAGAACGAAAACCCTCCTCCGCAACTGGGCAGAGGAAGAAGACTTCTGGCTACGGCGCATCGCCATCAACCACCAGCTAGAATATAAAGAAGAGACTGATACCGAGCTTCTCGAGTACGCTATCACAAAAAACTTTGGCAATGACGAGTTCTTTATCAATAAAGCGATTGGTTGGAGTCTGCGAGAATACTCAAAGACCCATTCTCAGTGGGTGCGTGATTTTATCCAAAGACATGAAGAGTATATGTCTCCACTTAGTCTTAGAGAGGCAAAGAAGTATCTATAGAAAAAGCCAGCTCAGCTGGCTTTAAAGTTGTAGATGGGTTTTAATCTGTGCAGGATCTCCACCGTCTCATGCAGATATTCCAGGAAGAACTCTTCGTCTTTATAGGCCATGGGCGCTTCGTCCAATGTGCCTTTTCGAATAGAGGAGCTGAAGATGCCCTTCATGCTCTCGTGAAAGTCTCTCATGGAGAGTTCTTTTTTTGCCTGTGTGCGTGACATCACTCGTCCCGCTCCGTGAGGCGCGGATTCATTCCAGTCGGGATTTCCTTTCCCAACACAGAGCAAGGATCCATCGCGCATATTGAGCGGAATCAAAATCTTCTCTCCTTTTCGGGCGGAGACCGCTCCTTTTCGAAGGATCATGTGTTCTAAATCAATATAGTTGTGAATGGTGGAGAACTGCTCCTCTACCTTCCACTGCATCCCCGAGAGAATCATCTGTGCCATGGCTTTGCGGTTCCACAGAGCGTAGTCGTGCATCACTTTCATGTCATGGAGATAGTCTTCCAGTACAGGCCCTTCCAGGTATTCAAGAGATTTCGGCTGATGAGGGGATATCTTGGCGGCTATTCTCTGATAATATTGTGCGATCTGAAGTCCGATATTTCTTGATCCGGAATGGATCACGAGATAGAGCGCCCCTTCTTCATCTTTATTTACTTCAATAAAATGATTTCCTCCACCCAATGTGCCAAGCGAGAGTTTGGCTCTCTGGAAGTCAAGTTGTCTATCATTTCGCCCCCCTTCTCTACTTCGAAGAGAGGTGATATCTACCTTTTCAAGGTATTCATGTGGTTTCTTGCGAATAGAAAACCCTGAGGGAATCTGCTCTTTGATCAAGCGATCAAGTGCTGGCAGGTCCACTTCCTTTTCCTGCAGCTTGGTCGTCAGCATCCCACAACCGATATCTACTCCCACCAAATTGGGAACCACTTTGTCGCTGATGGTCATGGTGGTTCCTATGGTGCTTCCGGCTCCGGCATGGACATCGGGCATGACGCGGATCCGGCTTCCTTCGGCAAAAGGCTGATCCACCAGCGTCTGAATCTGCTCTCTGGCACGGGATTCAAGTTCACTGGTAAACACTTTGGCTTCGTTATATTTCCCTTTAACAATAATCATCTCTGCCCTCCTTCCACCTCTCCTATACCCAATGTCCCCTTATGAACTGAAAAAGGTTAGCTTCTCTACTTCTCGCAGGCTAAACGGATGAGAAACTTGGTTTTCCATTTCCCTTCAGGCTCATCAAGTACAATTGTACCTCCGTGCATGGCAATAATCGTCTCAGTAATGGCGAGACCCAGACCTGATCCGGCTTTTCCCCCACGCGCTTCATCGGCGATGACAAAAGGCTCAAAGAAATTTTTTCTGTCCGGTGAGGAGATCCCAATTCCATCGTCAGCAAAAGTGATCTCGATCGTCTCTTCTTTTTCTTCCAGTTGAAAGTTGAGTGTTGTCCCCTGAGGATTGTGCTGCAAGACATTGGCGATGAGGTTGTCAAAGGCTCGCGTGAGAAGAAGTTGATCGGCTTGCCCATAGATCCTTTTCTCCGGAATATCCACTTCGAGCGAATAGCCTGCCAGTTCCATCTCCTGGTATTTTTGTGCAAGATATTGTGTGAAAAAATCAGTGATGTTCATCCGCTTAAGAGAAAGAGGCATGGAGGGATGCTTGAGTTTGCTATACTCAAAAAACGAATTGATCAGCTTTGTCAGCTGAGCGGACTTCTGATAGATCGTCTCCAAGTAGCGAGGCTGCTGTTCAATTGGAACCAGATCGTCACGGATCGCCTTTGCATAGCCTTGTATGACGGTGATCGGGGTCTTGAGATCATGGGAGATATTGGTCATCATTTTCTCTTTTGCCTCATCGAGAGCCTGCCTCTGCTTCTCGCTATCACCGAGACGCCGGGTCAGGTCGTTGAAGCGAGAATAGATCTCGACAAACTCTCGGGGACCATCGTAGGCAATAGGCTGCGAAGGCTCGTTTGCCAATAGATGGAGGATCGATTCATCGAGCGGGCGCAACAGACTTTTGGTCTTTTTATTCAGCCACACAATGGAAACAGCCACAAACAGCAAATAGAAAAAGGCGAGGAAAATCCATATATTTTCAATAAACCCCAGAACAAGCAGATACTCTTTTTCGCTAAACTTCGTCACGGCATACAGGGTAAAATACGTCTTTCCATCTGCACCGGTCAATCGCTCATGATATAAGTCGCGCTCACCCGTATAGATCCCACTGAGGATCTCCAGTTCTCTTTTTGTAAAAGAAGTTTTATCTGATGGTTTTGACTGATAGAGAATATGAAGATCCTTGTCCAAGACAAAGTAGCGATTTTTCTCGTACTCTGTCTCATCGCTTACCTGTTGCTTCACCAGAACCATCGGTTGATTCCGTTCGTCTTTGTATTCCATGACATCGAAGTAGAAACCTTCTTCGAACATCGACAGGCTTCGGATTTCGTCCGGAGTCAGAAAAAAAGCATCTGAGCTTTGTCCCGCAGAGCTTACTAGTTTTCCATCTTGATCGTACACCTGTATAAATGCATCCTCCCCCAGATACCGTGCGACAGACGACGCACTGGGGGCAGTTTGCGGAGATGTCTTCACTTGCTCGATCAACTCTTCTGCCTTGTACAGTGGCATCATGCGACTCATCTGATAAGTAGAAAAGATCTGTACGCCTATGATACAGACGATCAAAGCGAGAGTCAGAAAGAGGTAGTTCTGAATCAACAGAAAAGAAAGACTTCTCGATTTTTTATAGTTTTTCAATTTTATATCCCAGTCCTCTTACCGTCTTAATATAAACCGGACTTTTTGGATCATCTTCGATTTTTTCTCTCAATTTGGAGATATGGACCATGATCGTGTTTTCATCACTTTCAAAGCAGTACCCGCTGGCGCTTTCATAGAGCTGCGACTTAGTAAAAACGCGACCGGGTGTGCTCATCAACTTGGCAAGAATTTTAAATTCCATGGGGGTAAGAGAAATGTATTCATCTTTTTTCGTCAGACTCATCTGATGCAGATCCAACACCAGCTCCCCCAGGCGAATTTCATTGATCTCGCCGGCCTGAGCTCCTAGCTGATAGTAGCGGCGCAAGTTTGACTGAATCCTTGCGAGGATCTCCAGAGGACTAAAGGGTTTGGTTACATAATCATCCGCTCCCAGGTTGAGCCCTACGACCTTGTCGCTCTCAGCATCCTTTGCTGAGAGAATAATGATGGGGATATTGTCCTTAGCACGGATCTCCTGAATAAGTGAATAGCCGTCCATCCTCGGCATCATGATGTCGATCACCGCCAGGTCGATCTGATGTTCATTCATCAGCTGCAGAGCGTCGATTCCGTTTTCAGCTGTGATGACTTCGTAGCCACCACTCTCAAGGTATAATTTCAACAATTGCACGATATCAAAATCGTCTTCCGCAATCAGTATTTTTCTTTTCATCGACTTCCTCTTTCTCGTTCGTACTGTCTCTATCCTGAAAGCCCTATCTTTACCGACCCTTCAGATATCCTTAAGTTCTTTTAATATACCCCTCTATCCTCGATCACCTCAAGCTCGGGTGTAGTTATCTTGTCATTTCTATAGTTCTGACGCACTGTTTTTAAGACTCTTTTTAGATAATCCTAAGAAATGGGTTCTATCCTGAAGAGAGCAAACCACGAAGGAGTGATTATGGACAGTGTATCTTCTACTGCCAAGCCTATCATAGAAGTCCGTGACCTGACGAAGATCTATACCTTAGGGGAAGAAAAAGTCGTTGCCTTGGATAAAATCCATCTCAATATCTATCCGGGCGAGATTCTCTCCATCTTCGGAGCTTCCGGCTCCGGAAAGAGTACTTTCCTCAATCAGCTCGCCGGACTCGAAAAACCCACGAAGGGAACGATCCGGATTATGGGACAACCCGTCTCACGACTGAGTGAGATGCGTCTGGCTGAATTCCGCCAGAGAAATATCGGCTTCGTCTTTCAAGCCTACAATCTCCTCCCCTTCCTCACCGCTACAGAAAATGTGGCCATGCCTCTGATGTTTCGGGGTTTGAGCGAGAGAAAACGCACAGCGAGAGCCCGATCTATGTTAAAGCAGGTCGGACTCGAGCATCGGCTGGAACATTATCCCTCCCAGATGTCAGGCGGGCAACAGCAGAGGGTGGGAATCGCCAGAGCCTTTGTGACCCGTCCAAAGATTGTTTTTGCCGATGAACCCACCGGCAATCTCGACTCCAAAACAACAGTCGAAGTGATGCAAATGATCACGGATTTTGCTCGTACTTTTCATCAGACCATCATCCTTGTGACGCACAATCCGGAGATGGCTGCCTATACAGACCGAATCATTACACTGGTGGACGGTCGAATCATCAGTGATCAAAAAGGAGAACTCACATGCTGAAACGTACCTTATGCCTGATCCTAGGACTATGTCTGCTTTTGCCGACAGCCTCCCTCGCCCTCCCCGAATCAGAAGATCCGCAAGGAGAACCGGTTACGGAATCGGAAGCACCCCTTCCTGAGCCACCCCCGGCGCCTCCTGAAACGAACGATCCCGAACCGCCACCTGAGTCCCCTCCGTCTCCCGAGCCCGAACTGGATGTAGAGATAAAAGGGTTGGAAGGCTCTCTGCCGGCAGGCAAAGATGCACAGCTCCTACTTACAATAAAAAATACAGGAGAGACTCCTGTTCAGGATGCACTTCTAGAGGTCAAGTTATCAAAGGGACTGGACATTCTCTCCCTCACTGACGATGGTGTGCTGAAGTCTCTGTCTCCGGGTGAGGAGAAAGAGATGCAGCTTCACGTGAACATTCCAGAAGACTCGGCGCAATCACAAGAGCTACATCTGAAACTGCTTTTCCGCTACCGTGATGGCAACAAGCTAAAGGAAGGAAGCTTTGAAGATCAATTTTTCTTTTCCGTCGAGCCAAAAAAAGTCGAGAGCTTGGCCCCGGTGCTTGTTCTCTCCCATGAGCCTTTTTCTTCTCTTACAGAAGGTGCGTCTCATACTATGGTTGTGACACTGGAGAACAAGGGGAAAGTCCCTGCCTCGGATATTGTCATCCGTCTCACTTCGTCAGATGAAGTATTTCTTTCCGGAGGACAGAGCTCTGTCGCCTTCGATGAATCTCTACCGGGAAGCCCGCAGACATTTGAGCTTGAGATACAAGCAGCCGAAAAGCTATCCGGAAAAATCCAGCAGTTGAGCGCTGACATCAGTTATCGTTTCCATAATGGGAAGGAAAACACGAAAGAATCCGTCAGAGAAGTCCTCTCCGTGCCCGTGAGAAACACGCCAGAAGAAACGCCGGATTCCCCTCCCCCCAGCGATGATACAGGAGGAAGCTGGAGTAGCGGTGGCGGCGGCTCCGGCATCAGTACGCCCAAGATCGATGAGGCGATCCCCAACGTCATTATCACCAAGTTCACGTATGGAGCCGACGCTGTCGAAGCCGGCGCTTCCTTTGACCTTCTCTTTGACTACACCAATACCAGCAAAAAGATCTCTGTGGAAAATATCGTCCTCAGCATTGAGCCCGATGAGAACTTTGCCATCAAAGCCGCTTCCAATATCGTCTATATCCCCAATATGAAAGCCAGCGCCACCCAGCAGCAGATGTTCAAACTTCAGGCCCTTCCCGGGGCGAAGACGGGCTCCCACTCCGTGGAAGTCTCCTTTAAATATGATCATGTCGACGGTGAGAAAAGAGAGCAGGCGACAATGACACAAAAACTGTTTATTCCCGTATTCCAACCGGATCGATTCGAGATTTCTGCGCCAACGCTTCCCGAGACTTCTCGTGCACAGGAAGAGATGACCCTGAGTCTTCCCTATGTCAACAAAGGAAAGAACGAAGTAGCAAACGTGGAAGCGACGATCATCGGCGAAGTCAATTCCCCGGTGAAAGTCCAGAACCTCGGCAATTTTGAAGCCGGTAAAAGCGGAAATATCTCCTTCATCATTACCCCTGAAAAAGAAGGTACGATGAAGTTCACCCTTAAAGTGTCATACGAAGATGGCAACAACGAAGTAAAGAGCAAAGAGTTTCCCGTCACCCTGCAAGTGGAAGCCTCTTCTCACAGCGAAGAAGATGTGTTCCCGGAAGAAGAAATGCCAGAAGAAAAACCGAGCAGATCGGAAGAGCGTCGTGTAGGGAAAGAGTGTAGATCTCGGTG
>CALFKA010000201.1 GCA_937880545.1 uncultured Clostridia bacterium
ATCAAGCCTTCGAAAGGAGCGCTTCCATTTCTCAGAGGCCTCTTATATGGAGCGAGTGCTATTACGCTTCTTACAGGCATTCTCTACCTGAAAGGCGATATAAAGTTTGTCAGCTTCTCTTTAAAGCCCGGGTTTTTTATGATGTTTCTCTTCTTCGGCAGTGTCAGTCTATTCGAAGAAGTTCTCACAAGAGGCGTCTTGCAACATGCCTTCTCTATCAAGGGATTCCATAAATGGGCCGTGTTGTTCCCTTCGGTGCTCTTCGGCTTACTGCATCTGGGCAATGAGTCAGTCAGTTTCATCGCGATCTTTAACACCACCCTAATCGGTATTATTCTCGCTCTCGGCGTACACTTGGGAAAAAATATTTACCCCGCTCTCGGCTTTCACCTTACGTGGAATTTCTTTTTGAGTATCGTCTATGGACTGACGGTCAGCGGGCTTGATCTTCCCGAGTACAGCCTGCTACAAGCGCAGGTATTGCGCGCCGACATCTGGAATGGGGGAGCTTACGGGATCGAAGGTGGGTTGTTTTGCACGATCCTCTTTATTATCATTTTGATATTTCAGCTGCGCCTGCTAATGAGCAGAAAGGCAGAGGCTCTAAGTGGAACGGCGGTCGCCGCTGAGGAAGATCTCTCCTGAAAAGATCCCGCTTTCTAAGGTGAAAACTCGTTGATTTTTCTTGACTCTGACTGCCTCGCTGTGATACCATTACTCAGTAACCGCACGGACAGGGGTATTCAAGCATAGCACCTCTGACGGCGAGTCTAGCGAAATGAGGAATTTGTATGTACGCAATCGTAGAAACCGGCGCAAAGCAATATCGCGTCGAAGTCGGCACCGAGTTTTCAGTAGAAAAACTCAAAGGTGAAGTCGGTGATACCCTGAGCCTGGACAAGGTGCTCTTGATCAAGAGTGATGAAGAGACCGTCGTCGGCACTCCCTATGTAGAGGGAGCCAGCGTCAAAGTCAGTGTCTTGGAGCAGGGCAAAGCCCCCAAAGTAATCATCTTCAAGTATCTTGCCAAAAAAGATTCCCGTAAGAAAAAGGGCCACAGACAGCCCTTCACCTTGCTGAGAGTCGAGGCGATCGAGCGAGTATGATTCGGGTACGCATGGACATGGAAGATGGATCCTTCCGGGAACTGAAGTCCACAGGACATGCCATGCACTCAGAAGCCGGAACGGATATTGTCTGTGCGGGAGTCAGTTCGCTGTTGTATGCGGTGTTAAATACCCTGACAGAAGGGTTAAAACTCCGGGTACATAAGAGAATAGCGGACGGTAGGATGGTCTTTCGGATCATCGATGAAGGATGGAAGAGTCCATCCGCACAGGCAGTCATGAAAGTTGCACTTTTCGGGATCAGGGGACTGGAAAGAGAATACCCTGACCACGTGTCATTAGAAGTAAGGAGGACGGGCAAATGTTGAGAGTCAATCTGCAGCTCTTCGCCAGTAAAAAAGGCGTCGGTTCATCGAAAAACGGCCGTGACTCAAAGGCGAAACGACTGGGAGTCAAGCGCGGAGACGGAACACGTATCCCCGCAGGTACCATCATCGTTCGCCAGCGCGGCACGAAAATCCACCCAGGCCATAACGTCGGTCGAGGCGGTGATGACACCCTGTACGCTCAGGTCGAAGGAGTTGTCCGCTTTGAGCGAAGAGGGAAAAATCGCAGACAAGTAAGCGTCTACGCAGAATAACTCATCCGCTCGGATGGGTTTTTTCTTTTTGTAAGGAGACTCATGTTTATTGATCGGGCAGAAATCCATGTCAAAGCCGGAAAAGGCGGAGACGGGTCAGCTGCATTTCGAAGAGAAATACACGAACCCATGGGCGGACCATCCGGAGGCGATGGCGGACGCGGTGGAAGTATCATCGCGGTCGTCGATCCCGGCATGAATACGCTCATGGATTTTCGCTATAAAAGAAAGTATGTGGCAGCCGCTGGTCAAAACGGTGGCAAAGCACAGCGCTACGGCAAGAGTGGAGAAGACCTGATCCTGCGATTTCCGCAGGGGACAGTAATCTTTGAGAAACACACCGGCAATCTGGTAGCAGATTTAAGCGAACTTGATGACCGAGTTGTGCTGGCAGCCGGTGGCAAGGGAGGCAAGGGCAATGTGCACTTTAAGTCTTCTGTGCGCCAGGCGCCTGACTTTGCACAACCCGGAGCGATGGGAGAAGAGCTCTCTTTGGTACTCGAACTAAAGAGCATTGCCGATGTCGGATTGGTGGGTTTTCCCAATGCGGGAAAAAGTTCTTTACTTGCCAGGCTGACAAAAGCGACACCCAAGATTGCCGACTATCCTTTCACGACACTCACACCCAACCTAGGTGTCTTTGAAGCGTCTTGGGGAAAAAGTTTTGTTATGGCGGATATCCCGGGACTCATTGAGGGAGCGTCGGAAGGCGTGGGACTGGGCCATGATTTTCTGCGCCATATTGAGCGCACCCGCTTGATCCTGCACCTTGTCGATGTCGGCACAGAACATGAAGAAAAGACTCCTCTGGAAAGATATGAGATCATAAGGAATGAACTGGAAGGCTTTAGTCAGAAGCTTGCGCAAAAGCCGGAAGTTGTCCTCCTAAATAAAGTTGATCTGCTTTTTGAAAGGGAGGGTCTTGAAGAGATTGAAAAGGAACTGAAAGAAAAAGAAATTCCTTATTTCCTCACTTCTACCTATACAGGAGAGGGACTGGATGAAGCCATGCAGACGGTGACACAGATGCTTGAGCAGATTGAAACCCCTGATTTATATGAAGATGTTGAGGTCTATGTGCCGGAAATGCCGGACCAGGAAATCTATATAACTTACGAAGATGAGGAGTATGTAGTTGAAGGCGCACCTATTGAGAGGCTCTTTCAAACGACCAACTTCCTCAGTTATCACTCGCGAATCCGCTTCCAAAGGACACTGCGCCGCATGGGCATCTATGAGCGCCTGCGGGAGATGGGGATTCAGGACGGCGACACTGTGCGTGTGCATGGATACGCCTTTGAATATTTGGAGTAGATATGTTGCATCCAAAACAGCGCGCCTTTTTAAAAAGAATGGCGCATCATCTGGACCCTGTATTGCATTTGGGAAAAAACGGTCTGTCAGAGTCTTTTATGAAAGAACTCGATCAGGCATTGGAAGACCACGAACTGATCAAACTGCGCATCTTGGATAATTCCTTTGTCGATCTTGACGAAGAACTGGAAGAATTCCTGAAAACAAGCCGCTCAGAGTTTGTCAGTCGTGTAGGCAAGACCCTGGTGCTCTACAGAAAATCTTTCTCGAAAAAGCCGGAAGAGCGCATTGCCCTTCCGCCTGTAAAGAAATGAAGATAGGAATTTTTGGCGGGAGTTTTGATCCAATTCATGTAGCCCATCTCCTCCTGGCGCAAAAAGCAGCGGAGCAGTATAAGCTGGACCAGGTGCACTTTGTTGTGGCATACTTCCCACCGCACAGATCCGCAAAAAGCCTGACAAATGGGAAACTCCGGTTGGAACTGGTTCAGCGAGCTGTAGAGGGGAATCCTCTCTTTGTCGCAGATGATAGAGAACTGCGCCGCGCCGGCACCTCTTATACGCTAGATACACTGGAGAGCTTTGGCAAGGAAGATGAATTGTTTTTTCTTCTGGGAGCCGATAGTCTTTTTGCTTTTGAGTTCTGGTATGAGCCAGCAGAGATCCTCAAACGCGCCACTATTCTCGTGGGAAGTCGCCCGCCGCATCGGCACGAAGATGTCGAAAAACAGGCACAACGACTGATGGAGAAATTCGGAGGCAGAATCGAGGTCTTTAACTTTCCCTGGCTCAATATCTCATCCACTTCCGTGCGAGAAGAAATCCAATCCGGTGGGAGTGCCCGATATCAACTCACAGAACCTGTGCGTGCACTGATTGAAGAACGGGGGATGTACCGTTGAAGGAAAAGGAACTCCGTCTTCTGAGTAAACGAATCCTTTCCCGTGAGCGCTATCTACACACACTACGCGTGGTGGCACTGTCGAAAGAACTTGCGCTGCGCTATGGGGCTGACGTACAAAAAGCGAAGATGGCAGCGTACTTTCACGATCTGGGCTACTTTATCGGGAGAAGCAAAAGAGATCGGACGCTATCTCATGCAAGACTCAGCGAGAATTATGCTAGAAAGTTGGGTATTACCGATAGTGAAGTGCTTGAGGCCATCCGCCTCCATACGACGGGGCAGCGAGGCATGGGCACTCTGGCAAAGATTGTCTACGTGGCAGATGCTACGGAAGCCGGCAGAAACTATCCCGGGGTCGAGCAGATCCGAAAGGAAAGCCGGCGGAGTCTCGACCGCGCGATTCTGATGATTATAAAGCGAACACGAGAACATCTTCACACGAAAAAGAAACGTCTATCAAGAAAAACCGTGCAATTCGAAAAAAAGCTGATGAAAAGACAAAAGGAGGCCCATTGAATTCCATCGAAGTTGCCAAACTGTTGCTAAAAAAACTTGACGAGCGCCAGGGAATGGACTTGCTCGCGTACGACGTGTCTGCTGCTTCCCTGGGAGCCGATGTGTTGATCATCGCCACAGGCAGAAACTCACGCCACGCCGGATCGCTGGCAGATGAGCTGGTGGATCTTGGCCGCGACTCAGGCTTGACACTTGCCTCCCGAGAGGGACGTGCAGCAGGTGGCTGGATTCTTCTTGATTTTGGATCCCTCATCGTCAATATCCTGGATCCACAGAACCGCGATTATTATGCACTGGAGCGCCTATGGAAAGAGTATCCGCCCTTGGGCGAAGCCTCTGCCTACTGATTCTTTTGATCCTTATAAGTGGCTGCAGTCCGGCAAGGATGCCAGACATAGCCAAAGCCACTCCATTTCTTCAAGGTGACAATTATGCCTTGCTGATCAGTTCAGAAGAAAAGGAGGATATTTTAGCGCAGTATTCCACTTTGTTCGATACGGTGGAAGCGCAGGAAGAGCATGAGGAAGGCGTATCCATTACATTTCGTCATAAAGGAAATCTCTACAACCTCACCCTTGTTCCCAATGACATTACGCCGGAGGGGGGATGGGCGGTGTTTCTTGTCCGCCCAAATTAAGGAGGAGCGGTGAAAGTACGTATACTGAGTTTTACAGCAGGAGAGGGTCACAATCAAGTGGCCCGTGCGCTGCGAGAATATTATGAGGGGCGAGGAGATGACGTCGTCGTCATCGACGTACTCGGAAGCGCCTCGAAAATTATTAAAAATCTGGTCAATGATGTGTATAACTTTACAGTGAATTACACGCCAAAGATCTATAAATATTGGTATGAGATGGAGGACAAGAAGACCTATGAGTCGGATGCCCTCACGATCCGAAAGATGACTCAGAGCTTGCTCACCTCAGATGAGATCAAAGCACTCGTAAGAGAAAATCCCGATATCATCATTGCGACGCAGTCTTATGCCGCTGCCGTGCTAAAAGACCTCAAGGTAAAACACAATCTCGACGCGATCTGTGTGGGCATCGTCACAGACTACACGGTGCATCCTTATTGGGAAGAAGCGGCCGGACTTGACTATTACGTCGTTCCGGACAAAGCGGTGGCTTTTAATATGACGCGAAAGAATCTCGATGTCAGCCGCATGCTCCCATTTGGTATTCCGATCCGGGAAGTTTTCTCGGAGAGTGTCTCTAAGGAAGAGGCGAGAGAAAAGCTGGGGTATGACCCACAGAAAAAGCGAGTTCTCCTTATGAGCGGCTCCATGGCGCATGTCAATGTCGTCAAAGTAGCTACCAACATCGACAAACTTCCTCAGGACTTTGAGTTGACGGTTCTCCTGGACAAGAAGCAGACACACCGAGAAGAACTCGAAGGGATTGATATGCAGCACAAGATGGATATCCAGGGATTCGTCAGTGATATCGGACTCTACTATGATGCCAGTGACCTGGTTATCACAAAGCCCGGTGGCCTCACGACAAGTGAACTGATGGCGAAGGAAAAACCGATGATCTTTCTGCGCCCCATTCCTGGACAGGAGCAGAGAAATGTGGAATGCCTCTTAAACCAGCACCTCGCTTTTCATGCGACCACGACCTTCCCCATCGAACAGCTCCTCGGGATGCTTCTCGATGACCCGATTCTCTATGAGTCGATATCTGAGCGCATCAAGCGCCGTGTGCCGAAACATTCTACCAAGAGACTCGTGGAGTTTCTTGATGAAAAATATCTTGAGAAACAGGAAGCACAGCTTGAATAATTGGGATCCCTTCATGGGATCTCATGCAATTCGTCTTTACAAGCCCATTTTCATCGGGTAGAATATTGTTGTTATGAAGCCCATTGGTCAAGAGGTTAAGACGCCACCCTCTCACGGTGGAATCAGGGGTTCGATTCCCCTATGGGTTACCAGTGCAGATCCCCTTTCGAGGGGATTTCTTTCTAATCGGAGGTAGACATGGATACGAAACAACTCGCCGAACTTCTTTACCCCTCCCTCCCGAAAACTCTCGGGGACTGGGAGGAGGAGTTCCGGCTCAGAGAACTGCCGGAAGGGGCGGCCGTCACAAGACTGGGACCGAGTCCGACCGGTTTTATTCATCTCGGAAATCTCTACAGCGCCTTTGTTGATGAGCGTTTGGCTCATCTCAGTGGTGGGGTGATGATCTTGCGCATTGAAGACACAGATCAGAAGCGCAGAGTCGAGGGTTCGGAAGAACTCATTATCCGCTCGCTTTCTCATTATGGAATAATCTTTGATGAGGGGGTGACGCTCGAGGGGGAGAGAGGCTCTTATGGTCCCTACCGCCAGAGTGAGCGTGCTGCCATCTATCACGCTGCCGGAAAAGTGTTGGTAGAAAGAGGATGGGCGTATCCTTCCTTTATGGAAGAAGAAGAGATCGAAGCGCTTCGGAAAAAGCAGGAAGCGCTGAAAATTCTCCCCGGCATCCATGGTGAGTGGGCGACGGAAAGAGAACTAAGTCTTGAAGAAGTCAAGGCGAAACTCGATGAGGGCAAAGAGTGGGTTCTGCGGCTCAAGAGTCGGGGAGAAGGTAGAGAAACCTTCTCCATTGAAGATGGCATCCGCGGAAGCGTCCGAGTGCACCCGAATGTTCACGACACCGTCCTCATCAAGGCAGATGGTCTACCGACGTATCACTTCGCCCATGTGGTTGATGATCACCTTATGAGAATTACGCATATTGTAAGGGGCGAGGAGTGGCTCAGTACCCTCCCGATCCACCTCGAAGTCCACGAAGCTTTCGGTTGGGAGCATCCGGTCTTTTGCCATACATCGCATCTCCTCAAGATGGAAGATGGCAACAAGCGAAAACTTTCCAAGCGCAAAGATCCGGAACTTTCACTTGACTTCTACCACCAGGAAGGCTATTTTCCCGAGGCGATTCGAGAATATCTTATGATTCTTCTCAATTCCGACTACGAAGAGTGGCGCCGGGATCATCCGGAAACGCCGCTGGAGGCATTCAATTTTCGCATCGACCATATGTCAGGTTCGGGAGCTCTTTTCGACATGGAGAAACTCCACGACGTATCAAAGGATGTTCTTCTGACCATTGCCGAAGAGAGGATTCTCTCCTTCCTTCTCGAGTGGGCAGATGAGTATGCTCCCGAGAGTGCGCCGGAGATGCATGCAAGAAAAGACGAGCTTCTCCAGCTTCTGGCTATCGGAAGAGACGCAAAGAAACCGAGAAAAGACCTCATCTACGCAAAACAGATCTATACGTTTATCCATTACTACCTAGACAAAGACTTCCGGTTGGAGGATGAACTGCCCGAGAGAGTGGAGAGGGAAGAGGCGGTGGGAATCCTGGAAGATTTTCTCGCCACCTATGACTACAACGATGACAACAGTGCATGGTTCGATAAGATCCGAAAGATTTCCGAGGCGAGAGGGTTTGCGCTTCGCATGGGTGACTTCAAGCGAAATCCCGAACAATACAAGGGAACCGTTTCTGATGTATCCACGGTGGTACGCTTGGGTGTCACAGGACGCACCAACTCCCCAGACCTGTGGAGCGTCATGCACATTATGGGGGAAGAAAGAGCGACAGCCAGACTCCGCAGTTTTCTTGAGACTCTTCGGTAATTTTCAACAATAAGACTGACGACAGATGACATGGGAGGGATTTATGTACTTCAAACAGATTGAAACAAAGGGACTGGCGCATTTCTCCTATATGATCGGGGATGAAGGTCACATGATGGTCATTGACCCGAGAAGAGACATCGGCATCTACTTGGAACTTGCCAGGCAACAAGGCATGCCCATCAAGGGAATCTTTGAGACACATCGCAATGAAGATATCGTATCCGGTGCGAAGGAACTCTCCGAAGTGACAGGCGCTCCCGTCTACATTTCTGCCTTTGAAGAGCTGGGACACAACTATGGGACTCGCATCAAGGAACAGGACTTCCCCTTTGGGACGTTGAATCTGCGGAGTCTCCATACGCCCGGTCATACAAGGGGGCACCTATCCTTCGTGCTTGAAAAAGAAGGGGAACCTCTGATGGTCTTTGTAGGAGACACGCTGTTTTATGGCGATCTCGGACGCACCGACTTCTACGGAGATGCCGCGCTCGAAGAGATGACCGGACTTCTCTACGACAGTATTTTTCATAAACTCCTGCCTCTTGGCGATCACGTCTTGCTTTTTCCCGCCCATGGCGCAGGAAGCGCCTGCGGTGGAGAGATAGAAGAACGTCACCTCTCGACCCTCGGCTTTGAGCGAAAATACAATCCTGCCCTTCAGGTAGCGGACAAAGAAGAGTTCATCCAAAAACACGCTTATAAACGCCCCTTCCCACCTTATTTTAAGACGGTGGAGGTGCTCAATGTAGAGGGAGGACCCTTCCTTGGAGAGAAAGTATCCCCTCTTCCTCTGATTCCCCTTCACAGCGCCCGCTTCGAAGGGACGGTTGTTGATATCCGAACACGCACAGCATTTGCCGGTGGTCATCTGCCGGGAAGTTTATTCTTGAAATACGACATCGTGTCGTCCCACCTGGGCTATCTGGAGAAGACGGATGCACCCCTTGCACTTTTGGCGGATGAGCTCTCTGAAGACCAGTTATCTCTTGCATACCTGACCCTTCTTCGCATGGGCTACAGCAATATTCAAGGATTCTTTGGTCAAAACACTCTCAAGGCACTGGAAATCAGCGCTGTTGAGATCGATACGCTGGAGCAGATAAAGCCTTATGAATATCTCAAGCGAAAAGGTGACTTTCTTCTCCTCGATGTGCGAAGAGAAGATGAGCGCTCCGAAGATGATCCCGTGGATGAGCGACTCTGCATTGTGCTCAGCAGCTTGCCGGAAAATCTGGATAAACTTCCGAAAGATAAAAAGATTTTTACTGTGTGTCAGAGCGGAGAACGAGCGACCGTGGCTGCTTCCTATCTCAATAAAATGGGCTTTCATGCAGGGATCCTGCGTGGAGGCATGCTCGGCCTGATTGCCTTCGTGGAGAAGAAAAAATGAGGATGCACCTCGTCAATGGAAAAATCTACCAGGGTGCGGGACAATTTGTTCAGGCTCTTGCCATTGAAGATGGAGTGATCGTCGCTGCCGGGTCAGTTGAAGACCTCGGTACCGTTGCTGAGGAAGTCGTTGACCTTCAGGGACGATGTGTCCTGCCCGGGCTCAATGATAGCCATATGCATCTGGTGGACACGGGGTTTGCCAAGACCAGTTGTGATCTCTCCGGGGCACGATCCATCTCCGACGTCATCACGCTCGGTCGCAAGTATCTTGAAGACAATTCAGACACCGTCCTTCTGCGAGGAAGAGGTTGGAATCATGACAACCTGGTGGAAAAACGTCTGATCAACCGCCATGATCTGGATCAGATTTCAAAGACTGTTCCCATTCTTTTCGTCCGTGCTTGTGGCAATATTTCCGCCGCAAACTCGGCAGTGATTGACACATTGGGTATCGCGTCTGATACCGTCATACCCGGAGGAGATTTCCAGCGAGATGAAACCGGCCGGTGTAATGGTGTGTTCTTTGGAGACGCCACCACTTGGTTACAAGCAAGGCTTCTGGAGGACTCGGAGGATGAAATCGCCGACGCTATGATACGCGTAGCCGAATATGCGGCTTCGAGAGGCCTCACGAGCGTGCAGTCCAATGATGTCTTAAATGAAAATGCGGACACCATGTTTTCTGTACTGCACAAGGTCGGAAAACATCTTCCGGTACGATGCAGTGTACAATTTGGCCAGCAGGATCTTCGTGAACTGAAGAGATACTTTTCAGAGGAGTTTCTGAACGAGGATGTCTATGATGAACGAGTGCTTCGACGAGGTTCATTGAAGCTCTTTAAAGACGGGGCGCTCGGCGTACGCACCGCCGAGATCGAAGGCGGTTATGCGGATGATCCGCAGAATACGGGCTTTGAGCGACTCACGGAAGAAGAGCATTATGAGTTGACAAAACTTGCGCATGATCATGGTGTTCCTGTTGTCACGCATGCTATCGGGGATAAAGCCATTCGCGCGGTTCTCAACAATTACGTGAGAGAGATCGGAAGAGCGTCGTGTAGGGAAAGAGTGTAGATCTCGGTGGTC